>VYEH01000226.1:15552-27502 GCA_009843005.1 Pseudomonadota bacterium
TCATCCGGATTCATCAGGATGTCCGACTCGGCCTCGATCACGAAACCGGCCTGGGTGATCAGCTCCCGGGCCTTGGACGCTTCCATGCGGTGCAACTCTGCGTTGTCCTGGCCGGCAACGCCCACGTGGTCCGTGATCCCGAGTACGCCACCGGGCGCGAGCGCATCGTAGATGCCGCCGAGGAATCCCAGGCCGACCTCGTCGCCGCGATTGGCCATGTCGTGCAGGTTCAATGCCGTAAACGCGGCGTCCGCCTCGACGGGCAGGTCGATAGCCGTGCCTTGAGTGTAGATGACCTCAACGTTCCCCAGGCGCTCCGCCCGGGCCGCTGCCGCGTCTGCAAAGCGCTCGCGCATTCGCTCCGCGTTCTGCGAGTACACGGTGCCGTCCGGCCCGACCGCCGCGGACAGCACTTCGGTATACCAGCCGCCGCCCGCGATCGCCTCGAGCACGTTCATGCCTTCCCCGATACCTACGAAGTTCAACACTTCCGAGGGCATTCGGGACGCATCCCGTTCTTTCTCTTCAGCCGGCCGCTCCTCGGCCATCAGCGCCGCATCGAATCCCGGCGCCAATTGCGCCCATGCGCCGCCGGCGAACACCGCCGCGCAAGCCGTCGCAGCGATCAGCAATCCCGTTTTCATCCTCATGATGCCATTCTCCTGTAGATGAGCATTAATCCTGCGGGAAAACCCGCAAGTTTACACCACACAGTCCCCGCGCAGTTCCAGCGCAAGTTCAAGCAGACGGTCGATCAACTGAGGGTAGGTGATGCCGCTCGCTTCCCAAAGCCTGGGATACATACTCGACTCCGTGAACCCCGGCATGGTGTTGACCTCACTGATCCAGGCCTTGTCGGTGCCTCGCTCCAGCAGAAAGTCCACACGGGCCAGCCCGCTACAGGCCAGGGCTTCAAACGACTGGATCGCCAACGCCTGAAGCTGGTCCGTCAACGTTTCATCCAGCACCGCCGGAACGATCAACTCGGTGGCGTCGTCGAAGTACTTGGCCTTGTAGTCGTAGAAATCCCGGTGCGGGCGGATTTCCCCGGGGACCGACGCCTGGGGATCGCTGTTGCCCAGGATCGCGATTTCGATCTCGCGGGCGTCGATCCCGGGTTCCACCAACAGTCGCTCGTCGTATCGCGCCGCGAGGTCGAGACCCGCTGCCAGTTCCTCGCGGTTTGCGACCTTCGAGATGCCCACGCTGGAGCCGAGATTGGCGGGTTTCACGAACAGCGGGTAGGCGAACGACGACTCCAGATCCGCGAGCACGCGTCCGCGCCGACCCTGCCATCTGCCTCGCTGAACCATGATCCATGGCAGCGTCGGTATGGAATTGGATCGAAATACGTCCTTGGCCAGCCCCTTGTCCATGGCCACCGCGCTGGCGGCCACGCCGCAACCCACGTAGGGCACGCCGCAGAACTCCAGCAGGCCCTGAAGCGTGCCGTCCTCGCCCATGGGACCGTGCAAGAGCGGAAAGACGGCGTCGACACCCGCATTCGACAACAGGGACAGGGCTTCGGATATGGCGCCGATGGAGTCCGTGGATGTGCCTGGTTCAGCCTGGTCATGACCCGCCTCGGCGACACGGGAAAGTCGCTCGAGGACATTGTCGCCGACAGCCCATCTGCCGGATCTGGAGATACCGATCGGAACGACGTCGTACCGCGTGGTGTCGATGGCGCCGAGCACGCCCCGGGCTGTCAGCAGGCTGATGTCGTGCTCGCCCGAGATTCCGCCGAAGATGACGCCGATCCGCAGTCGTTCGGACACGGCTCACCCGCCCCCGGGCGCGGCCCGCGCGACGATTGCCAGGGAGAAACCGGGTCGCATTCCTGTCATGGCGCGAATGATAACGGGTATGTCGTCACCAACCTACCCGGAATGCCTCACCGGCCGGGAGGGCGGAGGTCCAGCGCGCCTGCGATGGAGCCGAGTCCTTCGAGCACCAGGTAGGGGCGGTGCTCACAAGGTATCTCAAGCCAGGGGGCGAGCGTTGTGGCGTCACCGCCGGTGAGGTAAACCGCCGGCTGTTCGTCCAGTTCGCCGGTGACGGCGGACATCGCCCGGTCCAGGGCCCCGGCAAGACCCAGCATCGCCCCCTTGGCCACCGCCTCGTCCGTACTGGACCCGAGCACCGCGGCGCCCCGGGCGGGCCGGGAATGGCCGCGGGTTTCGCCGATACCGCTGGTATGCCGATCCAGCGCCGCGGCGATGACCCGCGGACCGGCGAGAATCAGGCCTCCCAGGTGCCGTCCGCCCGAGTCGACCGCATCCAGTGTGACGGCCGTTCCCGCATCGATCACGCAGGCGGCGCCGGCCGCGAGCCTGAAGCCTGCGATCAGCGCCACCCATCGGTCCGAACCCATCCGCGACGGGTCCGCGTAGGCGCAGCGGACGCCGTGGCCCTGACGTCCGGTGTTCACGAACTCGGGGGCCAGGTCCCAACGCCGCTCCACCATTTCGGTGAAGGCGGAAACGAAATCCTTACCCGCCACATTGACGGCCACCACGCGATCCGGACGCCCCGGCGCAGCCTTGGCCAGCGATTCCAGTGCCGCGCCCGGGGTTCGTTCGTGGACGGCTTCGCCGGGATCGATCAGGCCGCGCCCGGATACGAACGCCCACTTGATGCGGGTGTTGCCGATGTCCACGACGAGAATCATTGCCCGGACCTCAGGGTGACATCCCCGGATAATATTCGGCGCGTACCGCCCGGCGACATTACAATCAGTGCGCCACGGAAATCTACACCTTCGGCCGTGCCGGACAAGCGGTCGGGGCCATCGGTCACGGTCACCGGCCTGCGCCTGAGGTAGTCTGCCTCTCGAAACGGCGCGTAGTACGCCCTGAACCCCGATTTTTCGAATGTCCTGAACATTTCGAAATAGCCCTCGATCAGGGCTGCGGCCAGATCGTTCCGTGGAGGCGGCCGGGCGTTTGCCATTTTCTGAAGGTCGATCGCGCTGTCGGGATGCTCGCCGACGTTCTCCAGCGTCTCGCGGTCCATGGATACGTTGACGCCGATCCCCACTACGGCATGGCAGGCACCGGAATCCTGGGGCGCAGTCTCCACCAGGATGCCACCGAGTTTCCTGTGATTCCAGACCAGGTCGTTGGGCCATTTGAGCATCGGTGCGCGGCCGGTGAGCGCCTCGATGACCTGCCGTGTCGCCACGCCCGCGGCCAGCGAGAGCGCGGGCAGGTCTTCCGGCGTCCGGGCAAACGACCAGCCCACCGACAGCGCAATTCCGCTGCCCGGCGGCATGTTCCAAGTTCTGCCCCGACGGCCGCGGCCCGCATGCTGTAACTCAGCCAATGCCGCGGTGAGATTTCCCGGGGCGGGGGCGGGCGCGCCAAGAAGATGAGAGTTGGTGGAGTTCAACTCCTTGAAGACTTCCAGGCGGGCGATGTGCTGCAGGACGTTTGCGCCGATCCGGGAGCGGATCCGGTCCGGGTCGAGGAGATCAGGCGGAGGCATCGTTGGTCATTCGGCCGTCTTTTGGCAGGCGGTCTTCCGCCCCATGCAGCGGGACTATTGCCATGGACCGCTACCGGCGCAAGCGCAGCAGATTGGCCCGGTGCTCGGTGCCGGCGAGGATTCGCTGAAGATTCTCGCGATGCGTGTAGGTAATGATCGCGGCCACCCAGGCGGAAAAGATGAACAGGCCGAATTCCTCCGGCAACGCCGTAAACCCGAAATACACCGGCGCCGCCACGGCGACGCTTACCGTCGCAAGTCCCACATAGTGCGTGATGGCGATAACGGCCAGCCACAGGACCACCGCGGGCAGGGCGATAGACGGGGCGACCACGAACAGCACGCCGATGGCGGTGGCCCCGCCCTTGCCGCCGCGAAAACCGTGCCAGAGCGGATAGACATGACCGAGAATCGCCGCGGCCGCGACGCTGTACCGGCGCAGGTCCCGGCTGACCAGCGGATCGATGCCCACGCCGGGGATGTCGAGCGCGGGCAGAAGCGCCACCGGCAGGATGCCCTTGGCGACGTCGATGAACATGACCCCGGCGGCGAACGGAAACCCCTGGGCCCGTAGCGCGTTGGTGGCGCCGGGATTGCGGCTGCCGAACGTGCGGATATCGACGCCGCCGCGAAACCGCCCCATGACCAGGGCGCCCAGCACGGAGCCCAGCAGGTACGCAGCGGTAAACTTCAATCCCAACTCGATCATGCCCGAAGACCCACCGGGACGCCCGGCGCGATTCTATCACCGCAACCGCGCTCAGCAGCCCAGCCAGGCTTGCCGTCGACTCAGGGCGTCGGCATCCGGTTTGTCGGCGAGACTGAGCACGCAAGTTTCCTGGGCTGCTTCGCCGAGAGTCACCGGAAACTCCAGCAGTTCCTCGTCTCGAAAACCGCTTATCCGGACGGTTTGTCCGGCCTTGTACCTGGCCAGCCGTTGCAGCAGGTTTTTCTCGCTCAACATCAGCCCGTCGATCGCGATCAGTACGTCTCCGGGGCTCACGCCGGCCCGCTCCGCGGGACCATCGGCCATCACGACAGCCACCTCCAGGCCGGCGCCGTGCGGCCGGAATCGAATGCCCAGTTCGAGCGGGGGCGCGGCGGTCTTGCCCACACCGCTTCCCACCCGGCCGAAACGCTTGTCCCTCCGCAACTCCATGTTGACGCCGAATTCGGTCATCAGCTCCGCCAGCGGAAGATCCTGCGTACCGCGCACCGCAGACTCGAAAAATTCCCTGAGGTCCAGGCCGGACATGGCCTGAACCAACTCCTCGAATGCCGTTTCGGGCATCCCTTCATCGGCCTCTCCGTAACGCTTCCACAGCTCGCGCATGACCGCATCCAGGGTCTCGCCGGATTCCCTGCGCAGGGTCAGGTCCAGGGCAAGCGCTGTCAATGCGCCCTTGCCGTAGTAGTTGACATTGGCATTGAGAAAATTCACTTCCGGCTTGTAGTACTTGTCCCAGGCTTCGAAACTGGCTTCGGAAAGACTCTGCCTGAGCCGTCCGGGGGTCTGGTAGACCCGGGTCAGCTTCTTGCCCAGGCTCCGCAGATAGGCCGCCGCGTCGATGAGGCCGCTTCTCAGCAGCAGCACGTCCTCGTAGTAGGAGGTCACACCCTCAACCACCCATAGCAGCCGTGTATGGCTGCGTCGATCCAGTCGATATGGGCTGAACGCCGCGGGCTTGATGCGCTTGACGTTCCAGGCGTGAAAGTACTCGTGGCTGCAGAGGCTGAGGAAGTCTCGGTAGCTTTCCGACACGGTGTAGTGCCCCGGCACCGGCAAGCTGTCCCGGGAGAACATCAGACTGCTCGATGCCCGGTGTTCCAACCCTCCGCGGCCGCGCCCTGCGGCGTAGCCGAGAAACAGGTATCGCCGAAACGGGGCCGGAGGACCGAAAAACTCGATATGCGCATCGCAGAGCCTTGCCAGGTCGGTGGCGACACGATCCATGTCGGTTTCGTGACGCCCCGCGATGATCAGCCTGTGAGGCACACCGCCCGCCTGAAAGTCCACGTCGGCGAAGTCCCCGATCTCGAACGGATGGTCGATGAGTTCGTCGTAGTTCTCCGCCCGGTAGCGGCCGAATCCGTCCGCGTCGACTTCGACGGCCTGCATGGCGGTCGCCACCCGCCACCCGGTGGCTCGCGGGTCCTCGGGCCGTTCCAGCACGACTTCAACCGGGTCCGCCTCAAGGCCCTCGGGCGCGAGAAACAAGCAGACGCCGTTGAAGTATCCGCGTCTCGTGTCCAGGTAGGCTCCGCGTACGGAGCGATCAAGTGCGAACACCTCGGCCGTGACGGTCAGTTCCGAACCGGCTGCATCGCATTGCCATGAGCTCTTTGAGACCTTTTCCAGCGGGGCGCGGCTGCCATCCGAAGTGGCCCGAATGGCGGTTATGTGCCTGGCGTATTCACGCAACAGGTAGCTGCCAGGCGTCCAGGACGGCAGCGAGAATCGCTGCCCCCGCGCGGGGTTCGCAATCCGGCAGCTGACCTCAAAGTGGTGACGGTTCAGGCTGGCGAGCCGGACCCGATAACGAATCATTGCTTGCGTCCGCCAGGGATCAACCGTCCAGGGAGGCGACGGCGGGCCTGGCGTCGATGGCCTCCGCCCAACGGCGTAAATGCTCCCGGTGCTCCGCCGGGTCGTCCTTCGTCACCCAATGTGCAAACCATCGATAGACATAGGCCGCGATATCAGCGTAGGTATAGCGGTCGCCGGCCAGGTATTCGCTATCTGCCAGGCGGCGGTCGATCTTGTCGAAAAACCCCTTGATGCGCTTCTCGCCCCTTTCAACCAGCGCGGGAATACGCTCGTAGCTCGTCGGTCCCGGCAACGCCCGGCCGGCCGGAAAGACTTCGGAATTGCGAAACCGCTCCTGGACCGCCAGATAGCCTTCGAGCGTCGCAATGTCGTGCCACATCAGTACGAGCGCCTGCTCCCTGGCGTCGCGGCCCATGAGATTGGGCTCGGGTTGAAGCTGCTCCAGGTAGTACACGATCGCCAGGCTCTCATTGATGCAGGTGCCGTCGTCCAGTTCGAGCGCGGGCACGGTCACGTTCGGATTGACGGCCGCATAGTCCCCGGTGCGGTGCTCGCCGGCCCGGATGTTCAGGATTTCGGTGGGGATATCCAGTCCCTTCTCTGCGATGACTATCCCCACCTTGCGGGGACTCGGGGCTCCAGGAAAGTAGTAGAGCTTCATGGACCAATCCTTGTTTCCGCTCGCTGTGTTTGCGCGACAGAGCCGAAGGCGGCAACCGATGCGAATCCGCCCGACCCTGTTTTGCGTTATCGTCGCGAGAGTGTCGTACCGCCCCGACCCCGGGGAGCCCGGGCCGGGGGCAGCGAGCGCGTAGTCTACACTACGGCCGCAGATTCAATGGGCCCGCGGCACGAATCGGGTACGCCGCAGGTGGCGGGACGGGCGGGGTCCACTTTGAGATAATCGCTCGACCCAGCCGGACACCGACCGTGCAAAACGCTGACTCCCACATTCGCCTGATCGGCGTCAAGAAGTCCTACGGCGACCACGTGGTCCTTGAGGAGTGCGGCCTGGACATCCTGCCGGGCGAGTTCGTCGTGGTGGTGGGACGCAGCGGTTCGGGCAAGTCCACGCTGCTGAACCTCATCGGCGGGCTGGATCGACCTACGGCCGGAGACGTGGAACTGCTTGGGCAGTCGCTGGCGGGACTGAGCGAGGATGAGCTCTCCCGGGTGCGATGCCGCCGCCTGGGGTTCGTGTTCCAGTTCTTCAACCTGATACCCACGCTGACGGTGGCGGAAAACGTTCGCCTTCCCATGGCGCTCAATGGGGCCTCCAGGGCAGAGGGCATCCAGCGTGCGGACTTGCTGCTGGGGGAGTTGGGGCTTGATGAATGCGGCAGCCGCTTCCCCGAGGAACTGTCTGGGGGCGAACAACAGCGGGTTGCGATCGCTCGTGCCCTGTCCCACAAGCCGGACATTGTGCTCGCGGATGAGCCCACGGGAAATCTGGACCTTGAAACGGCGGAAGAAGTGCTTGCGCTACTGGAGCAGACCTGCCGACGGCATCGAGCCACGCTGGTGATGGCGACCCACAGCCGGGAGGTGCTTGGCACCGCGGATCGGGTATTCACCATCCGTGCGGCCCGGATACACGAGGAGCCGCCATGAACGGGATTCAGGTGCGATCCGGGTTACTGGCGCGTTCGGGGCTGCGGTTCTACTGGCGCCGTCCCTGGCAACTGTGCCTCGCCGTCAGCGGTATCGCCCTGGGCGTTGCCGTCTATGTGGGCGTGGACCTGGCCAACGACAGCGCGCGCAGGGCGTTTCAGTTGACCTCCGATCTGGTCACCGGCAGCACGACGCATCACCTTATGGGCACCCGCGGCGAAATCGCCGATTCCATATATCGAACACTGCGCATGGAGCATGGACCCGTACGCGCCGCGCCGGTGATCGAGGCCGAGGTTCGCCTGAGCCGGTTACCCGGCCGAGTCCTCACATTGATGGGTGTCGATCCGCTGGAGGAATCCGGCTTTCGGGGGTTTTCCGGCTTTGTGCCCGGCCGTGGAACCGACCTGACCCGGTTGATCGTGGAGCCGGGCGCCGTGCTGGCGCCCGCTCCGCTGCTGGAAGAAATGGGCCTGGAACTGGGCTCGGAATTCGGTCTGTTGATCGGTGGCGAGACACGGTCAGTACGAGCAGTCGGAACGGTATTGGTAACATCCTCCGCCGACGAGGGACCCACCGCGCCGCTCATCGCCGACATCGCCACGGCTCAGGAATTGCTGGGCAGAGCCTCTCTATCCCGCGTGGACCTGATTCTGGACGAGGCCCAAGCGGAACGGATCCGCGCACTTGGCCTGCCCAATGCCACGCTGGTGCCCGCCGAGGGACGCAATGCGGCGTTTGACGAACTGGCGCGGGCATTTCGGATCAACCTGACGGCGTTGAGCCTGCTGGCGCTGCTGGTGGGCGTATTTCTGATCTACGCGACCATGTCGTTCGCGGTGGTGCAGCGGCGCGTGACGTTCGGGGTGCTGCGCGCCATCGGTGTCAGCAGGCGACAACTGCTGACCGGCGTGATGGGAGAGGCACTGGTGCTTGGCACGCTGGCCACGACCGCGGGCATTCTGCTGGGCCAGCAGTTGGCGGAGGGTCTCGTGGACCTGATCCTGCGCACCATAGGCGACCTCTACTTTGAATCCAGCGTGAGCGCGGTGACCCCATCCCCGACGATCTATTGGCGCGGCATTGCACTTGGCCTGGGGATGACACTGTTGGCCGCTGCCGCTCCGGCGCTGGACGCAGCCCGCAGCACGCCGAACTCGGCCATGAGCCGCGCCGCCCTTGAGCGCAGCACGCGTCGGCTCGCCCTGCGCGCGACCTGGCTCGCCCTGCCCGCAGCCGCGGTCGCCACAATACTTCTGTTGATGTCGTCCCGCAGCCTGGTGCTGGCGTTCGCAGGGCTGTTTTTCGTGATCGCAACGGGCGCCCTGCTGGTTCCCGTAGCCACCCGCCTACTGGCCAGACTGGCCGAACCGCTGGTCGAATGGGGTTTCGGAATCTCCGGTTCCCTGGCCGCACGGGGAATGGCCGCTTCGCTGAGCCGGACCGGGGTGGCAACGGCCGCCCTCTCGGTGGCGGTGGCGACCGTGGTCGGAATCGGACTGATGATCGGCAGTTTCCGTATCAGCGTCGAAGAATGGCTGACAGGCACATTGACGGCGGATGTCTACGTCAACATCGACGGCGAGCAGTTTTTCGATGACAGCCATCGAGACGCGCTCTCGGCGATTCCCGGTGTGCGGGGATCGAGCCAGACTCGCTTCGTACGGCTGCCCACGGCGGCCGGCGAAGTGAGTCTGCGCGCCCTCGACCCCGGGCCGGACGGCTGGGGAGTGCGCATGACCGCCGGGAGCACGGAGGCGGTAGCGCGCATGGAATCCGCCGAAGGCGTACTCGTTTCCGAACCGCTGGCGTTTCATCGCCAACTCCAGCCGGGGGACGACCTGATCCTGCCCACAGCGTCCGGCGAGCAGGCATTCACGGTTCTCGGCGCATTTCGCGATTACAGCAGCAACGGGGGCACGGTGCTGATGCCCCTGAGCGTTTATCGATCCCATTGGGCCGACGATGGCATCAACGGAATCGGCGTCTACCTGGACGATGAAACCGACCGGGAAACCGTTCTGGGAGAGATACGCCGCGTCTTCGGCGCCGGCACCCCGGTGCGTTTCCGATCCAACGATTTCATCCGGGAGCGTTCGATGTCGATTTTCGACCGCACGTTCAGGATTACCGAAGTGCTGAGAATCCTGGCGGGGGTCGTCGCCTTTCTCGGTCTGGCCAGCGCCGTCATGTCCATAGAGCTGGAACGGGGCCGGGAACTGGCCGTACTTCGAGCTCTCGGGCTCAGGCCCCGCCAGGTGCGGGCCCTGACGCTTGCACAGACGGGCCTGCTCGGCCTGGCTGCCGGGTTGTTCGCCATCCCCCTCGGAATCGTCATGGCGGCGTTGCTCATCCAGGTCATCAATGTGCGCTCGTTCGGCTGGAGCATGGATCTGGAAATTGCTTCCCAACCACTCGCACTCGGAGTCGTATTGGCGCTGAGCGCGGCGGTGCTGGCCGGCATCTACCCGGCCGTCCGTGCCGTTCGCACCGGCGTCGCAGGCCAGTTGAGGGAAGAGTAAGCAATGTCTCGGAGCATCTGCATACTACTGATTGCGCTCGGCGGCTGCGCTGCGCCTGCCGACGGACCCCAACCGGCCCAGCAGGGCAACGCAACCCGGTTTCTCACCGAACCCAGCGATCACGAATACGCCCGGGCGCTGGGAAGCCGAGCCTTCCGATTTCCGGAGGATCACGCCGCCCACGACGAGTACCGCAACGAGTGGTGGTATTTTACAGGCAACCTGCGCGACGCCGGAGGAAGGCACTTCGGATTTGAGTTGACGTTCTTTCGTTACGCAATGTCGCCGGAACCGGTCTCCCGCGAATCCGCATGGGGCGCCAATCAGGCGTGGATGGCCCACCTGGCGATCACCGATACAGACGGCCGGGAGTTCATGGCGGCCGAACGTTTTTCCCGGCAGGCCCTTGGCCTAGCCGGCAGTCAGGCGGAACCCTTCCGGGTCTGGCTTGAAGACTGGGCCGCAACCGGTGACGGCCCTGGATTCCTGCCACTTCACTTGAGCGCAGGTACGGACCGGGCCGGCATCGAACTCACCTTGAGCGGCACCAAACCCATGGTATTCCACGGCGACAACGGCCTTGACCCAAAGGGGCCCGAACCCGGCAATGCTTCCTACTACTATTCGCTGACCCGGCTCGAAGCCGCAGGCACGGTGCGGGTGGCTGACGAGGAATTCGCCGTCAACGGCACGGCGTGGATGGATCGGGAGTGGGGCACCAGTGCCCTGAGCCCCAACCTGGCGGGTTGGGACTGGTTTGCGCTGCAACTGACCGACAACCGTGAGGTCATGTACTACAGACTCAGGACCGACGACGGCGAAACCAGCCCATTCAGCGGGGGATCTCTCCTGCTCGCGGACGGCACACGGATCGCACTGAGCCCGCAAGATGTCATCCTGACACCACTGGAATACTGGACCAGCGACACAAGCGGCGCGCGTTACCCGATCGCCTGGCAGCTAGGCCTGCCCGGTCAGGAAATGACGCTCCAGGTCCGGCCCTATCTCCAGGAACAGGAACTGAACCTGACCGTCCGCTACTGGGAAGGCGCCGTCAGCGTAACCGGAAGCCAGCGGGAAACCGCGATTAACGGCGATGGCTACGTCGAACTCACCGGGTATTAGCCGATTTACGCGATAATTGAGATCGGACCAACGAGGAGAAAATGCATGAAAGAAACAGCGAGACGTTTGCTGCTACCAGTCATCCTGATGGCGTCAGTCGCAGGATATGCGCAGGACGATCTCCTGCGACCGGCGCGCGTGGCGCCCGATCTCATGTCGGGTTTGGACCTGATGCCCGGCGCCCCACCGGTACCGGAAGACATGGTGGTATCGGGAAACCTCGACGTCAGGCGTGCAATCCCCTTCACCGGCGAGGAACTGCGCGTCATCGTTTTCGAATCCCTGCCGGCGAAGACCGATCACACTGAGTCGGCATTCGAGTTCGACGAGTTTGTCTACGTGCTGAGCGGCAAGCTCATCCTTACCGATCTCGACGGCACCGCACACGAATACACGGTCGGCGACTCGCTCGTCGTTCCAAAAGGATGGCGCGGCTACTGGGAAATGCAGGGCAACTACCGGGAGCTGGTAGTCATAGCCACCCCAACGGATTCCGCCCCCTCGGAACAATTCTAATGACTCACCCTCACCTCAAGTGAACCGGATACCGGGCAAAATTTGCCATGTGAATTACCACTCCCGTAGCGAGGGTGGGCGCAGACACCCCATGGGAAAGTCGTGTGCGCAGCGCGGGGCCCAGGGAGGGCCCGGGCGCCCC
>VYEH01000268.1 GCA_009843005.1 Pseudomonadota bacterium
GCGCTGGAGCACCTCGGATTCGACAAGTGCCACCACATGTTTTCGCTTGGCGAGCAGCGTAGTCTTATCAGGGCCTGGCACGATGTGGCGCTGAAGGGCGCCCGCAACTGGGACGAGATTTTCGAAGGGTACCGCGCCACGGTGGACTGGCCATCCACTGCCTTCTACAAGGAGTTGATGGACTACTATCCGGACGCCAGGATCATCCTCACCGTGCGCGACCCGGACAGCTGGTACATAAGCACAAGCGAGACCATCTACGCCGTATACACGACGATGCCCGGATGGCTCAGGCGGCTCCCGCCGGTGGCAACCGGCTTTGCGATGCTGCGGACGACCATCTGGCAGGGGCAGTTACAGGGCCGCTTCGAAGATCCGGAAGCGGCCAAGGCGATCTTTCTCAAGCATGTGGAAGACGTCAAGGCGACCGTGCCGCCGCACCGATTGCTCGTCTACCACGTTCGGGAAGGTTGGGGGCCGCTATGCGAGTTTCTGGGCGTTCCCGTACCGGAGAACAAGCCGTTTCCACACGTCAACGAGCGGGCGCAGATGAAGCGGGATCTTGTGATATTCCGGCTATTGCGGATATTACCCTTTGTGATCCTTGCCGCAGTCCTGGCATGGCTGGGTATCAGTTTCCTTTTCTGATGTAGTCCTGCCAATACGGCCTTCAAATCTCCGGCACACACCCATAGCGCCCAATCTCCGTATTCGAGGGCGCATAGTCGATGGAGATCGGTAGGAATTCCCGGGTGAAGAATCCGGGATCCGTGCGCTCGATGAGCACGTTGAGCGTCTGCGCTTCGGGGTCGAAACTGATCCGCTCCACCACCGTCAAGGCATCCGAGTGAAGAAGGCCGCGGGTGGGCTGCCCCGGCTCCTCCACGTACTGGCGCAATACTCCGGATGCAAAGTGCGTCGTTTCCACTACCAGGACACCGTCCTCAAACCGGCCGACAGAATAGCCCAGCGTCGAAGGCGACACGTCTGCGGGTATTTCCGCGTCGAGATGAACCGTGCGAACGGTGTCCATCCACTCGTGGTGGATGATGACCGTGTCGCCTTGCCGGCGGATATTCACGGGGGTGCTCGGCGATGACCAGCTCCTGCGTATGCCGACCGGACTGCAGCGCAGGGTCGGGTCATCCCGGAACGGGTCATACGCGGCCACGGCAGCCTCGCCCTCCGGTGTCAGGTAGTTGATCATTTCCCACGGTCCGCTGCTGGTCCGCCCGCCCGGGATAATGAACCACGTGCCTTCGATCGAATCCCGTCGCGGCAGCGTCGTGGCGGCACCTGGGTCGCTATCGGTTCCGCCCGTGTTCAGTGTCGTGCCGTCTGGCAGGTGAACGGTCCGGAAGAAGCAGTAGTTCGGATCGCGTCGGCCACGGACGCCGTCAACGCGCACTCGGGCTCCCACGGAAAACATGTCGCGGGTCAGTCCATTGCGTTCCAGGGAAGAGATGCCGCCGGATTCGCAAACGTAGGCCTGGAGCGTCCCGCCGTCCTCGGTTCCCTCCAGATGCAGGTAGACGTGCGGATTGCGGGCTTCGAACCCGGTGATGACGCCGGTAATGCTCAGCGTGTCGTCGGGGTCGAAATGCGGCGCAAAGCTATGGTGAGCGAATGAATCGGTGATCGGAAGCCCCGCAATCAACCAGGCGCACAGGCCAAAGGTCCGGCGCCCGACGCGGGCCGGGAATCGAGCACCAATGTAGCCGGTTCCGCGATTCATCTTGAGTCATTTGAGGGCGGTACGAAGCCAATCTGCGTTCGCCCCAACGCGTCGGTCCAGTGTGGATTTCACTCCCCGCACTGTCAACCGCGAAGCCCGTGGTGCTACTATCCTTCCTTTGGGACCGACCCGGGACGAGCGATGATTCCGAAGTGGACACTCTGTTTGGCGCCGTTCGCGTTCGGAGCGACCGCAAGTGCACAGGACGGCGAGCTCACCAGGGAACAGCTGGCCGCGACACTGCCCGGCGTCCAGGCCGGCGACATCCACGACTCGCCCCTCCCCGGCATGTACGAAATCGTCCTGGACTCCGACGTGGTGTACGTCTCCAGGGACGGCAGCTACCTGATACAAGGCGACGTTTTCGATCTGCAGGAAAGGCGAAACCTGACCGAGGGTCGGCGCGCCCGGGCGCGGGCGGACATTCTGGCCAGCGTGGATACCGAATCGATGATCGTGTTCAGCCCGGGTCCGCAAGACATCAAGCACACGGTGACCGTCTTTACCGACATTGACTGCGGCTTCTGCCGCCAGTTGCACCGCGAAATGGACCAGATAAACGCACTGGGCGTCGAGGTCCGTTACTTGTCCTATCCGAGAACGGGGCCGGAAACAGAGTCCTGGTTCAAGGCGGACAAGGTCTGGTGTGCGGGCGACCGCCAGACTGCCTTCACCGACGCAATCCTCCAGAACATGGTGCCGGAACAATCCTGCGACGCGACGCCTGTTGCCTCGCACTTTCAACTGGGCCGCCAGGTCAGTGTGCTCGGTACGCCGACCATACTCACCGACGACGGTGTTCAATTGGGCGGCTACCTGGCGCCGGACGAACTTGTCGACAAGCTTGAAGCACTGGCTGAGGCATCCCCATAGCCAGGGCTTGGCAGCCCGGTAAGGAGCGCTTTCCCCGGTTTCGGGACAAGACTATACGGCGCAATACCGCGCGATCCACCCAAGTCTTGCTTGTCCATGCCGCGCTCATCGCGCTGATCGGTCTGGCCGCCCTGGGCCCGGGCTCGCCCGTTCGCTCGCAGACGCCACCGGGCGCCGACGTCATCATCGTAGGCGCCGGTATCTCGGGGCTCTCCGCGGCGCTGGAAGCCGCTCGCGGCGGCGTGGATGTTCAGTTTGTCGACGTCTGGTCGGTATACGGCGGACACGCGGTGATGTCCGGCGGCGGCGTAGCCATCATCGATTCCGACTTTCAGCGAGCTCACGGCATCGTGGACACGCCCGAACTTGCCTCCGAAGACTTCTTCAGCCGGGGCGAAGATCCCGATCCCTACTGGGTGGACTACTACACGCAACACTCCCGAACCGAACTGGGCCATTGGCTGGAATCGCTGGGGGTGCGGTGGCTCAGCCTGAACCCCCAGCCCGGCAACAGCGTACGCCGGTTTCACCGCACCGATGGCCGCGGTCTCGGATTGGTCACGCCCATCTACCGGGAGGTGCTGCGTCATCCCAATGTCTCCTTCCGCTGGAATTTCCGGGTCACGGAGTTGCTGGTGGAGCAGGGGCGCGTCACGGGCGTGCGCGGCGAGGATACGAGGAGCGGCGAAGCCGACGAACTGCGCGCGCCGCGAGTGCTTCTCGCCACCGGGGGGTTTCAGAGCAACCTGGAAATGGTCAGGCGATTCTGGCCGGCGCACCTGGCCGAACCCGGCGAATTGCTCATCGGATCCGGACTCAACTCCGTGGGTTCCGGCCATGACCTGGCGAGAGAGGTCGACGCGGGTTTTCATCGCATGGACCGCCAATGGAACTATCCCTGGGGATTGCCCCATCCCCAATACCCCGGGGAAGGCCGCGCGCTCGCCGCAAGGAACGAAGTGTCGATCTGGGTCAACGGCGACGGCCGGCGCTTCGTAAACGAACTCGCCGACCCGACGGTGCTGCTGGCAGCCGTGGTCGCGCAAAGTCCATCCGCCTATTGGGCAATCTTCGACGACGATGACAACGAAGGCTTCTACGTTTCCGGCAGCGGCTGGGACAATTTTCAGCGCATTCGCGAGGAAATCCTCGACAATGCCCTGCTGACCACGCAAGCGGCGACCCTCGCCGAGTTGGCCCATGCGATCGGGCAGGATGCCGGACGGTTGGAGACCACGGTCACACGCTACAACACGATGGTCGATCAGGGCCGTGACGAGGATTTCGGCCGATTCTCAAGCGCCGCCGACCTCGCACCGCTCGCCAGGATCGATCAACCTCCGTTCTACGCCATCCAGTTCTTTCCCATGACCCGCAAGAGCATGGGCGGAGTGAGAGTAGACCGTCAGATGCGCGTTGTCCGGGAAGACGGGACGCCCATACCCGGACTGTATGCCTCCGGCGAGTTGACGGGTTTCGCGGGCGTTAATGGTTCCGCCGGCCTTGAGGGGACCTTCCTGGGTCCGGCGATTCTGACGGGCCGGGTCGCCGGCCGGACGTTGCTGCGCGAAGTAAGCGCGGCGCGGGAACTGCGACAGCCTGAACTGAAGATCGAGGTCGATTTGCCGCCGCGCGCACTGTCCCCGACTGAAGCGGCGTCCTGTGACGGGTGCCATCGGTTGGAGGCTTTGCTTGCGAATCCACGATCGGGATATGCGCACTTCGAACGAGTCCACCGCGTCGTCATTGCCGAGCAGCAGAATTGCGGCGCATGCCACCAGGAACTGAGTCCCTTCGACGCTTCAGACCATGTCATCGACGGCCAGTTGCAGACGCAGAACTGCGTACATTGCCACCTGGTGGTTGAATAACGGTTCCGGCACTACGGATAGTAGAATCGGGCGAAAGTACGAGAAGCAGAACGTTGCGGCTATGGACACGGCACTGGCAGACTCCTGGCCTGGCATTGGGAGATACTTGATGATGAAACGACTCGCATACCGATACTGCGGCCTGGTCATGGCTCTCGTTGCCATGCTGCCGCTGCCAGGCCACGCTCACCACGCCTTTGCCGGCGTTTTCGACATGGACAATCTCACCGAACTGGAGGGCGAAATCACCCGGCTCATGTGGCGCAATCCCCATGTGCAGTTCACCGTCAGAACAGCCGATGGGGAATCCTGGCGCGTGGAAACCAACTCGGTCAGTATCCTCAGCCGCATGGACATCGGTCCCGAACTGTTGAGCGAAGGCGACCGGGTGACGGTGGCCGGCTATTCCGCCCGCAACGGCGACAACGAGATGTGGACCAACAATGTGCTGCTGGCTGACGGACGCGAAGTGGTCACGCGGCCCGGGGTTGCGCCGCACTGGTCCGAAGATCACCTTGGACGGTCCGAAATCTGGCTGGCCGACGGCGACGCCGGGGGGGCGGATCAGGGTATTTTTCGCGTCTGGAGCACCCGCTTCAACGGTCCCGGGCGTTACATGGGCCTGGATGAATATCCGTTGACGGCCGCCGCCGCCGCTGCCCGCGAGGCCTTCGACCCATTGGTGGACGACCCGACCGGCGAGTGCGCCCCCAAGGGTATGCCCGCGATCATGCACCAGCCCTATCCCGTGGCGTTCACCCGGGACGGTGAGGACATCCTGTTTCTCATTGAGGAGTACGATCTGGTGCGCAGGATACACATGGATCCCGATGCCGCCGACGCCGATGTTCCGCCGACCCTTCTCGGTCATTCGACCGGCCGTTGGGACGGAGATGCCCTGGTGGTCGACACTCACTCCATAGAC
>VYEH01000250.1 GCA_009843005.1 Pseudomonadota bacterium
GGGAGGAGCACCCGGCGGCGGCATGGGCGCACATCCCGGTGCCGGCATGGGTGCGCCGTGAAATTCGTTGCAAGGCAAGGCCCAAGATCAAGGCTCTTCTCAAGCCTGATCTGGCTCTCGTGCTTGCTTCCGGGCATTGCCGCACAGGCCGAGACAATCGTTATCTACGGCGCCACCGGCAATATCGGCTCGAAAATCGTACCCGAAGCATTGGACCGCGGCCACGACGTCATCGGCGTAAGCCGAACCCCGGAAAGCCTGACCGTGGATCACCCGAAATTCTCCGCAGCCGGTGGCGACGTAAGCAGCCTGGAATCCATGCTCGAGATCATCGAAGGCGCCGATGCCGCTGTCATTTCGGTGCGAGGTTATGGACCGAACAACTTCCCGGAGGAAACCCTCAACTATCGATCTTCGAAGACCTTTATCGCCGCTTCGAGGAGCCTTGGTGAAACGGCGCCCCGCGTCATCCACCTGGGTGGCGGGTCCACGCTCTATTCCAACGGTGTCCTGGGGTTGGACAGACGGCCCGGGACGGAAGGGACGTCGCAGCACGGCCTGGTCTGGGGCCATTGGCTGACCCTGCAAAACTACCGTGCGACCACTTCCGTCAAGTGGACTGTGATCTCACCCTCCGGGCAATACGATCGGGACGGGCCTCGCACCGGGACTTATCGGCAGGGATGGGATGACGTCCTGGTCGGTGCGGATGGCCGTGCCGGAGGGATATCGCACCGGGACCTGGCGGCCGCTGTCATTGACGAGATCGAGGATCCCAAATCATTAGGACGCCGCATGACGGTTGGCTACTGACTCGAATAAATTTCTGGCTGCGTGCGGCAGATCTGCCCAGCAGACATCGCCCTGGGAAATTACCATTCGATACGGTCGAGTGTGCGCAGGCTGGCGGCGGCAACGAAGGCATCCTCCTCGTCGCCCACTCGCTCGCAGACTCGATTCATCGTATCCGTCACTTCGTCGGGCGAGTGGCGCGCAACATACTCGTCGAGCGCCGAGGCGTACAGATCGCTCCGCGACCGGCCGTTACGCTTGGCCAGCCGCTCCGCGCGCTCGAATATTTCATCCGGAATCGATACGGCAGTTTTCATACCGATAGTATAAACCGAGGAAAGTGGCCTGCGATGCTCGCCAGTTCGCTTATTCCGCGAGGTACCTCTCCGCATCCAGCGCCGCCATGCAGCCGGAACCGGCCGACGTGACCGCCTGCCGGTAGATGGGATCGGCCACGTCGCCGGCGGCGAATACGCCCTCGACGCTGGTAGCGGTGGCCATTCCCGAGTCGCCCGGGTGAAGGACGATATAGCCGCCTTCCATTTCCAGTTGCCCCTCGAAAATCCCCGTGTTGGGCGTGTGGCCGATCGCGATAAAGACGCCCTGGGCATCGACTTCTCGCGGTTCCTCGGTCCGAACATGCTGTAGCCGCACGCCGGTGACGCCGTCACCGTCCCCGAGCACTTCTTCGAGCACGTGATCCCAGAGGATCGTGACGTTCTCGTTTTCTGCCTTGCCGATCAGCCGGTTGCCCAGAATCTTCTCGGCGCGGAACTGGTCGCGGCGGTGCACGACGCTGACGTGCGAGGCGATGTTCGATAGATACAGCGCCTCCTCCACGGCCGTATTGCCGCCGCCGATCACCGCCACCGGCTGGTTCCTGAAGAAGAAACCGTCGCAGGTGGCACACGCCGACACGCCCTTGCCCTTGTAGGCTTCCTCCGAAGGAAGCCCCAGGTACTTCGCCGATGCCCCCGTGCCGATGATCAGGGCGTCGCAGGTGTACTCTGCGAGTTCACCCGTCAGCCGGAAGGGGCGCTGCGACAATTCCACGGCGACAATCTGATCGTAGATCAGCCGCGTGCCGAAACGTTCCGCGTGCAGCCGCATGCGCTCCATCAGTTCCGGGCCCTGTACGCCGTCATTGTCGCCGGGCCAATTGTCCACGTCAGTGGTGGTGGTCATCTGGCCGCCCACTTCGATGCCGGTGATGATGACCGGCTCAAGCGCGGCACGGGCCGCGTATACGGCTGCGGTATAGCCGGCGGGACCTGAACCCAGGATGATCAATTGGTGATGTTCGACGGACATGGTTTCTCCAGAACCGGGGGCGCCAGGGAGACGCTATGGTAATGGTGCGGTTCGGCCAAGTCTCGCAATTGCGCCTGTAATTCCGCTTGGCGGCACAGGACGGGATTCCCGCCGTATCCGATCAAACTGCGCCCTCTCCAACGACCGCGTACGACTCGGTTTGGTTGCCATGCTTCGTTGATTTGGGCAAGATTGCGCGGCTGATTTAACGGTGCCCAAAACTTCACCGATCTATCCCTGGCGTGGGAGCCCAAGCCATGGCGAACTACCTGTTTACCTCCGAGTCCGTGTCCGAGGGACATCCCGACAAGATGTGCGACCAGATCTCCGACGCGATCCTGGACGCGGTTCTGCGGGATGACCTGAACGGCAGGGTGGCCTGCGAGACGCTGACCAAGACGGGACTCGTCATGGTGGCCGGAGAGATCACCACCAGCACCTACGTGGACGTGGAGGGCGTCGTTCGCAAGACGGTCACCGATATCGGTTACGACAATACCGACTTGGGATTCGACGGCAACACCTGTGGCGTGATGATCGAACTGGGTGAACAGTCGCCCGACATTGCGCAGGGCGTGGACCGCACGCGGCCCGAAGACCAGGGCGCCGGCGACCAGGGCCTGATGTTCGGCTATGCGAGCGACGAAACCGACGCGTTCATGCCCGCACCGATCGTCTACGCGCATCGTCTGGTGGAACGGCAGGCCAGCGTGCGCAGGTCCGGTGTGCTCGAGACGGGTGGCCGTTCGTGGTTGCGTCCCGACGCGAAGAGTCAGGTGACATTCAGGTACGAAGACGGCCGGCCGGCTGCCGTCGAAGCGGTGGTGCTGTCAACCCAGCACGCGGAACTGGAGGAACTCGGAATCTCTCTGGATGACCTGAGGGAAGCCGTGATGGAACACATCATCGAGCCCGTGCTTCCTGCGAAGTGGCTGAGCGCGCAGACCCGGTACCACATCAACCCCACCGGGCGGTTCGTCACCGGCGGGCCCATGGGCGACTGCGGCCTGACGGGGCGAAAGATCATCGTCGATACCTACGGCGGCATGGCGCGGCACGGCGGCGGGGCGTTTTCCGGCAAGGATCCCTCGAAGGTGGACCGGTCCGCGGCCTATGCGGCCCGCTACGTGGCGAAGAACGTGGTGGCGGCGGGCCTGGCTTCGCGCTGCGAGATCCAGGTCTCCTACGCCATCGGCGTGGCCGAACCGACCTCCATCTCCGTCGAAACCTTCGGCACCCACACCGTGGACGAGACCCGGATCGAGGGGCTGGTCAGGGAGCAATTCGACCTGACGCCCTACGGGATCCAGCGGATGCTCGATCTGCTGCGCCCGATTTACCTCAAGACGGCCGCCTACGGCCACTTCGGCCGCGAAGATCCGGATTTCACCTGGGAGCGCACCGACCGGGCCGAGGCGCTCAAGGACGCGGCCAGGGCTCCTTCCGTGCGCACGGCGTAGCCGCGGCCCTCGCATTCGCAGACTCGCTATCCGCCCGTGCCTGCCCTGATCTGCGGCTCCATCGCCTACGACACCATCATGGTGTTCGACGACTCGTTCCGGAACCATATCCTTCCGGAGCAGATCCATATACTCAACGTGTGCTTCCTGGCGCCGCAACTGCGGCGCGAATTCGGCGGTTGCGCCGCGAACATCGCCTATAACCTCAAGCTCCTCGGCGAGGAACCCATTCCCATGGCGACCGTGGGGCGGGATTTCGAAGCGTACCGGGAGTGGCTCCGTTCACTGGGCATTCGCCGGGACCACGTCAGGGTGCTCGACGACCTGTTTACGGCCCAGGTGTACATCACTACGGATCTGGACGACAACCAGATTACCGTGATCCATCCGGGGGCCATGGAACACTCCCACCGCAATCGGGTGGAGGATGCGCCGGAAGCCACCATCGGCATCCTGTCCCCTGACGGGCGCGAAGGGATGGTGCAGCATGCCGCACAGTTTGCCGAGGCTTCGGTGCCGTTCATTTTCGATCCCGGCCAGCAACTGCCGTTGTTTTCGGGACCGGAATTGCGCCACTTCGTGGAACAGGCGACCTGGGTCGCGGCGAACGACTACGAATGGCAACTGCTCAAGGACAGGACCGGCTGGGGCACGAACGACTTGGTCAGGCGGGTTGATGCGCTGATCGTCACCCGCGGCGCCGAGGGATCGACGATCCACACCGGTAACGAGCGTATCGACATTCCCGCCGTGCAGCCGCAGCAAGTGGCCGATCCGACCGGATGCGGGGACGCTCACCGCGCGGGCCTGCTGTACGGGCTGTTGAACGGCTTCGACTGGCTCACAACCGGACGCGCCGCAAATCTGATGGGCGCCATTAAGATAGAATGTCACGGTACCCAGAACCATCGATTCACTCTGGATGCATTCAAGCAGCGGTTCCAGGACAGCTTCGGCTGCCCCCTGGCGTAGCCGTCCGGAGCCTCAGGAGCGAAACAATGAGCGTTAGCAATCGGGTCGTGGCCATCGAAACTTCCGAAGGTGACTTCCGGATCAAAGACATTGGCCTGGCCGACTTCGGCCGCCGGGAAATCGACCTGGCCGAGCAGGAGATGCCCGGGCTGATGGCGGTTCGGGAGGAATACGGTGCGTCGAAGCCGCTGGCAGGCGCGCGGATCACCGGTTCACTGCACATGACCATCCAGACCGCGGTACTGATCGAGACCCTGGAGGCCCTGGGGGCGGAGGTTCGCTGGGCGAGTTGCAACATCTTCTCCACCCAGGACCATGCGGCGGCTGCCATTGCCGCCAACGGCACGCCGGTGTTTGCCGTCAAGGGAGAGACGCTGGAGGAGTACTGGGAGTATGTCGACCGGATCTTCGCCTGGCCGGACGCCGACGGACCCAACGTGATCCTCGACGACGGCGGCGACGCCACGCTCTTCGTGCACCTCGGTTACCAGGCCGAGGAGGACCGCTCCGTACTGGACAAGACGCCGGAAAGCGAGGAGGAGGCCGTGGTACTTGCCGCGGTGCGCCGCTCCGTCGAGCGCGACCCGGAGCGTTTCCACCGCATGGTTCCGGAGATTCTCGGCGTCAGCGAGGAAACCACTACCGGCGTCCATCGGCTCTACCAGATGCTGGAACGCGGCGAGTTGCTGTTCCCCGCCATCAACGTCAACGACTCGGTCACCAAGTCCAAGTTCGACAACCTGTACGGCTGCCGGCACTCACTGGTGGACGGCATCATGCGCGCCACCGACGTCATGCTCGCCGGCAAGGTGGCCGTCGTCGCCGGTTACGGCGACGTGGGCAAGGGCTGCTGC
>VYEH01000177.1 GCA_009843005.1 Pseudomonadota bacterium
TGCGGTCGAGGAATGGGTGACGGAAGGCAGTCCGACCAGCGAACTGGCGCGAAGGGGATTCTACAGGGACACCGTGCAAGTAGGCGATCGCGTCAGGTACATCGGGAGACCTTCCCGGCGAGGCGAGCTCATGTTGTTCGGCGGTGCGCCTTCCCATCTGCTGTTGCCTGGCGGGGAGGAGGTGCCGTTGCGAGAGAGTCTGGCATCGGAAGACGAGTCGGTGCTGGGCAGCGCGGCCGAAGCGGCCGGCAGCGGAATATTCAAGGTATGGAGCTTTCTCGACAGATACCGGCTCCGCAATCCATTCGTGCTGACACCGCAAGCTCAGGCAGCGCTGGACGCTTATGACGCCAGAACCGACGACCCGAGTCTCCACTGCGTAAAGCCGGGCATGCCGAACGCCATCCTGAACCCCTACCCCATCGAGCTCATCGACGAGGGCGACCGGATCATCCAGCGGATCGAGGAATGGGATCAGCAGCGCGTGTTTCACATGAGCGAACAGGCGCGTGGCCTGATTCCGGCGCCAAGCCATCTCGGGTATTCGGTCGGACGCTGGGAGGGGGAAGTGCTCGTCGTCGAAACGACACGGCTTGACTGGCCGTTCCTGGATCAGGACGGCAGGCCCATGAGCGAGAACGTCTCGATGCTCGAGCGGTACACGATGAGCGAGGACGAGACCCGCCTTCACTATGAAATCGTCATCACGGATCCGGAAAACCTGGTGGAGCCGGCCATCTGGAATCACACCTGGGCCTACAGGCCGGGCGACGAGATTCTGCCGGGTTTCGAAGAAGGCGAACGCTTCGAGTGCGAACTTCGGAACACCGAGAATTCAGTCTATCGATAATGGACTCTCACGCGGATACCCACCATATCGGCCTCTGACCCGGCGATTCGGACCGGGAAATAAACGAACCGCAAGTTTCGGGCATCCAACGAAATAGTGTTAGCGCCTTGCAGGCCGTCCTGTTTACTCTGCCTGTGACGCCGACCGGATCCTGGCGATGGTTGGCGACAACGGAGGTATTGACGATGCAACTGAAACTGAATATTCACGCTCTCCTGGCCCTCTGCCTGCTGCTCCCGGGCCTGGGTTCCGGGCAGGCGCCGGACCGGATTCTCTACAACGGCAAGGTCCTGACCGTCGATCGGGATTTCTCGGTAGCCAGCGCAATCGCCATCCGCGGGGAGCGGATTTTAGCTGTCGGGGAGACCGATGAGATCCGCCCCTTGGCCGATGATGACACCGCAGAGATCGACCTGGAAGGCCGCACGGTCATTCCGGGGTTGATCGACAACCATATCCACTATCTGCGAGCCACGAACTTTGCCGCGTACGAGACTCGCATTCACGGCGTCACGTCACGCGGGGAGGTCCTGGCGCGCATTTCCTCCAGGGCGAAGGAGCTGGGGCCCGGCCGGTGGATATTCATCCTGGGCGGGTGGAGCGAGCAACAGTTCGCGGACGCGCCGGGCGGCTTTACCCGGGAGGAGCTTGATGAGGCCGCGCCCGATAACCCGGTCTTCATACAGAGAACCTACAGCACCTTCTACATGAACAGCCTGGCGGTCGATCAGATCGCCCCGGCCATTCCGGAGCTGTATGAGGGCGGCTCCATCGTCAGGACCAACAGTCAGGACGGACGGACGGTCATGTACGCCGCGCTCGAGCATTTTCCATTCGCGGAGACGCTCGAGGGACGCATGGACGAGGTTCGCGCCTTCAACGACTACCTGACCAGCATGGGCGTGACGACGGTCTACGACGCAGGCTACCTGGACGGCTCGTACGATCCCGTGGAGGCGCTCCATGAAGCGGGCGAATTGTCCCTGCGCGTCTTCTATGCCGCCCGCTACTGGGCCGATACACCGCGTACCGCCATCGCAGCCGCGGAGATGCTGGATCGTGAGGAGCCGTTTCAACGTGACGAGCGTTTCGGGATGTTCGGCATCGGCGAGCACGTTTACGGGCTGTTGCATGACTCGCCGCGGTCGAATGAGCCGTTTTCCGACGACATTTATGCCGCCTGGCACCTGATCATCCGCGCGGCGGCCAGAAACGGCTGGTACGTGAACGAGCACGCGATGCAGGGCAGCACGGCCGCGAGGATGATTTCGATCTCGGAGGAAGTCAGCAAGGAGTATCCAATCGGGGATTTGCGCTGGTCGCTGGGACACGCCAATCGGATCAGCGAGGAGACCGTGCACCGGGCGCGGGATCTGGGCTGGAACATCACGCTGGCCAATCACACCCTCTCCGGACAGCTCAGAGTCGACGGCGAACCGTCACCCCCCATCCGCATGATTCAGGACAGCGGGATTCTCTGGGGACTCGGATCGGACGGGACAATCGTGGCAACGTACAACCCGTTCCACACGCTCTGGGAGTACACCTCGGGCAAGGTGTTCCCGGACAGGGTCAAGTTCGAGGCTGACGAGGTCCTCACGCGGGAGGAGGCCCTGATTGCCCACACCCGGTCGAACGCCTACATCCTGTTCATGGAGGATGATCTGGGGACACTGGAAGCAGGCAAGTTTGCCGACCTGGTGGTGCTGGACCGGGACTATCTGACCGTCCCGGCGAACGAGGTACGCGAGATCCGGCCCGTGATGACCATGGTGGGAGGCGAGGTTGTTCACGAGGCCGCTGACTGGCCCCGGTGACCGAATCAGCGAACTAAACGAACTATGGGTCTCGGGCATCCAAAGTTCGTATGACCACGGATCGATACGAACAGGCAGAGGTATGCAGATGTCAAACAGGCAATTCCAGATTACCGCTCTCGGCCTCGTTGCCCTGTGTTTTACGGGAACAGCTTCGGCGCAGGAGATGACGCGCTTCGAAATAATCGCCGAGTGTACGCAGACCATTCAGCGTTCCGCCATCTACCGCGATCAGCCGGATGCCGAGCGCTATTCCAACCTGTTCGTCGAGGACGGTGTCATCGTGATTGGCAGCAACGCCACGGAAGGCCGGGACGCGATAGCCGAACGTGTTCGAACGTCGGACCCATCGGAACTCGACAGGCATTTGACCGGCTCCATTGTCGTGGACATCGACGATTCGGGCAGCATAACGGCGAAGAGCTATGCCCTTATCTACGAGGGGGTCACGCCGGAATCGCCCGGCTCGGTACCGGCTACGGAGTACCTCATGGCGGACTACGACGACCAGATGGTCATGACGGAATCCGGATGCAAGTTCGTTCGTCGCCAGGTGACGATGATTTTCAGTGGGGACAGCTAGTGCTGGAAAAATTGACAAACATCTGGACCGCCCGCGTACTGGTCATGTTCGGACTGGTGGCCGGCTATGTGCCGATCTCCGCCACGTTCGATCATATTGGCGATGAGGATTCCCTGCTGACCGAAACTTCTTTCCTTCCATCCCACAGCTACTACCACTTCTTTCGTGAAGGCGTGGGGGACCTCACCGCCAGTGCGGTGATCCTGGCCATCATCTTCATGGCGCCGAAGTTCCGAAGCCCCGCGATGTGGTGGATCATGCTGATCACGATGTTCGGCTTTTACGCGCCCTTCTGGATCGGCGCTCCCTTCATGGCTGAACTGCGCGCTCCCTTCATCGGCGCCGAAATAGCACACCTGCGGATGGCCATACCCGCGTTACTCGGTTGTTTTCTGGGTAGAAGACATTACTTTAGTACTTGACTATAACTATTTGATATTACATAGGCGTCTGCGTGAAACCTACCATCCTCTTGCGCCTTCTGTCACTTGCCGGGGCCACCTTGGCGCTGGCGTTATCGACTCAGTCCGGCCAGGCGCAGGAATGGAGCCAGTATCTCGCATTCGATGACCGCTTCAGCGTCGATTTTCCGACTGATCCGTCCGTCGAGGAGACGACCTACGAAACCGAATACGGTTTCACCCTGCCGGCGCGTATCTATACCACAGGGCATGCCGCCCCCGTTACTTTTCTCGACATCGTTGGGTTTCCTCGACGAACAAGGCAGACGGATCACTTATGGGGAGCGATACGCGCCGCTCTATCCGGTTCCCCACCGCACGCGGTGAACTGCCGTGAATTCAGGAGTGTTCAATATGCCGTATCGATCGCTGGTTTTGATTTCGACAGCCCTGTGCGCGGGTGCCGCGGTCCTGCCGGTCAGCGCGCACCACTCCCGCTCCAATTTTGACCTCAACAGGTTGGTGGACCTGGAGGGTACCGTAAACCAGGTCCACTGGTTATTCCCGCACACGTGGATTTACCTCGATGTCGAGGATGAACAGGGACAGGTGCAGACATGGGTCATGGAGGGCGCGGGTCCCCCCTCGATTCGAGCGGCCGGCGTCACAGAAGATCACATACGGCCGGGCGATCGGATCAAAATGCGCTGCCATCCTCTGAAAGACGGCGCTCCGGGTTGCGTGTCCGGTTTCGTGACGCCGATGCACGGCGATCCCGCGCGAGGGCACGGCGTTGAGAGAGCCTGGAACTGAGAATTGGAGATAAGCATATGAAGCCCACCTGGATCGCTTTCGGAGCATTGCTCACCGTACCCCTGGGCGTCACCGCCGTCCATGCCCACCACTCTTTCGCGGCGTCGTTCACCGACGAGCGAATCATGCGCGAAGGGGTCGTCGAGCGTTACGTGTTCAAGAACCCGCACGTCCTGCTCTACATCGCCGTAGCCGGCGATGACGGCGACTCCGAGACCTGGATGGTCGAGGGTGGCTCCGCGACGGGTTTGCGCAGAGCGGGTTGGTCGGCGGATACGCTCTCCATCGGCGACCATGTCCGGATCAACGGCCGCGCGGGCCGCAACAACCGGCCGATGATTTCGATGGAATCGGTCGCGGTCCTGGATCCTGCGTCGAACATTGAATTGCGCGATCTTCCCCTGGATAACTTCGCCGAAGGCACGGAATCCGCCGAGATCCTCTCGATTCCGCTCACGCTGGATGACGGCCTTCCAACCCTCACGGGCACCTGGGGCCGCGGCCGCGGCCGTCCGGCTTTCTTCGACCATCGCCTGCCACCGTTCAACGAGGCGGGCGCCGCGATGCAGGCTGAATGGGACCCCGCGAGCGATCCGCAGGTCGCGTGCGAGGACCCGACCCTGATTCGGCAGGCCGGCTTCACGCCGCACCCCGTTCGCATCGAGCAGTTCGACGATCGTGTCGTGCTCTCTTACGAGGAGTACGGTGGCGTGCGAACGATCCATTTCGACGGCCGCGATGCCGGGCAGCCCGACGACGAACATCTGAAGCTTGGCCGCTCGACGGCGCGTTACGAGGGCGACAGGCTCATTGTCGAGTCAACGCATATCACGGCAGGTCCGACCGGCACCCCGGGTCACCAGCTCACCGATCGTGTCACCACGGTCGAAACA
>VYEH01000114.1:0-1657 GCA_009843005.1 Pseudomonadota bacterium
CATCGTTCGTCCAATTGCCCAGACCGCTTATCTCCGGCGTCGTGCCACCGCCGGAGTCCGAGAGGGCTTTTGCGCCAATGGAAAACTGGTTGGCCGATTCCAGTGGCTGGATGGTTTCGATATTGATCGTGCCGCCAAGACCGCCGGACGGCACCCCGGCCCGGCCCGATTTGTACACCTGCAGGCCCGATACGCCCTCGGACGCGAGGTTCGAGAAGTCGAAGGAGCGCGAATCGCCCGTTCTGATGTTTGCGTTGATGCCGAAGAAGACGCCCCGGGCGTCGGCCGCGGGCATCTGGCGGCCGTTCAGGGTCACGATGTTGAAGTCGCCACTGAAGCCGCGAATCGTGACCTCGGAACCCTCGCCCTCGACGCGGTTGATGGACACCCCGGTAACGCGCTGCAGGGATTCCGCCAGGTTGGTGTCGGGGAACTTGCCGATATCTTCGGCGGAAATGGCGTCCACCACGCCTGAAGACTCACGCTTGACATCCATGGCCGCCAGCAGACTGCCGCGAATACCGGTGACCACGACCTCCTCGAGTTCGCCACCGGCCTGCTGCGCACTCGCCTGGCTGGCCATAATGGACAAAGCTGCCGATACGGCGGTAGCCAATTTGGTTTTCTGCATCGTAGTTCTGGTTTCACCCATCTTCATAACCCTTCATTACCTCTAGCCATAGTCTGAGTACGCCCGATGCACGCGCCAGCATGATCAAGGCGACATCTGGCGGGCAAACTTAGCACACCTCCCCTTGGTCAGGAAAGCCTTGAGTCGCCGAAACCCGTAAAAAACAGTTTGTAGCAAATGCGCAACATTAGCGGCCCTGCGAGCCGTCCCTGCGCGCCACGTGCGACCCCCTGCCCGCGTGATATGCGCGCGACCCAAGCAACGTTCAAGCTCGGCATTTTCTTTGACCACTGGGGCGCGCCGGGCGAAAGCTACATTCACTCGTTCGGCGATGACGAAGCGTCCGGGATCATCGGACGGATGACCGTGACGCTACAGACGCAACGGGTCCAGACCCCGGAACAGGCCCGCGCCTGATCGGGCGGCCGGAGAAGATCCGGGCTTAGCGGGAGTTGCGGGACATCGAGCCGTAGTGCCAAGCCGATCCGTGTCGAGGCTCAGGTGTTGCGGACGATCAGGAAGCGAGCTTTGGCCGGAGGATCGAACACGCTGCTGTAAAAGAAGCTATCCCTGATTTCCTCAATGCCGAAATGCGGGGAAATCAGGTCCAGAATTTGTTTCTTTTCAAAATGGTACGGCATCTGGATGAGTTTGTCGCCGAACTTGTCGTAATTGACGAAACGTTCTTCCTCGCTGCTCATGATTTTCAGCAGAAGTGTGCCGCCGGGCCGCAAAATACGTTTAATGCTGGCGACGTATTCGTAGTGATTGAACATGCAAATCGAATGATAACAACCTCGATCGAGCACGATATCGAATCGGTTCTCAGACAGGTTTGAAGCGGAAATATCGTCGAGCAAAAACTCGATTTGCAGGCCTTGTTCCCCTCCGAGCGCGAGTTTGGCCTGTTTGATGGCGGTCTCGGAAATATCGGTGCCTTCAATCCGGTGGCCCCGGCTGGCAAGTTACCACGACTGAGGGACCCTCCAAGTGCCGTGCTGGAGGTCTGCGTGTTGGACCAAAGTC
>VYEH01000114.1:1667-5250 GCA_009843005.1 Pseudomonadota bacterium
GGCAAGTGCCATCGCCTGCGATCCGCTGCAAGTGCCGAGATCGAGGATGTCGAGTTGGAGCAAATTCCGCTCACGAAAGAATTCTTCGATATCAGGATCTAGTCGGTCATTGAACCACGGCCATCGATTCTCGCCATAGACGGTATACATCGCATGGTTCTTCCTTTCCCACTTGTCGCGGTTCCACGACTTAAGCCGTTGCCTGATGTCCATGATCGCGTCAAGAATTCGCAGGGGAATGCGACACTATAAACCAGCATGCGGGTTCACAGAAATTCTTCTCTCTTAAGCTTTTCACGAGATTGTTCCAGCAAACGGCTTGGCAGACTTCCAGTATGGGTTCTGGGAGAACCCACCCACCGGCGTCTGGCGGGGCGCCGGGGGATGGCGGTGGGCGGACCGTGCAATTCCTGGCTGTGATGAGCCGCTAACGTGCGACCCTACATACCCGCGTGATATGCTGACTTCAAAGGAGGCCGCCCATACGACCATCGCCGCTCTGATTCTGGCCCTGATCTCGGGCGCCACGGCCCTGATCGGTCTGCTCGGCGCGTATTCGGGGCTGCTTGCGCCCCTCGTCGGATTCATGCTCCTCGCCGCTGGGTCCCTGCCGGGGGATATCGACTGATGGATGAGAAAATTCGCGTAGTCGTCGCCGGTGGCGGTACGGCTGGTTGGTTGACAGCTTACAGCCTGGTCACGCGGCTGGGTAACCTGCTCGAAATCACCCTGGTCGAATCCGACCAGATCGGAACCGTGGGTGTCGGCGAGGCGACCGTTCCCACCATCTGCAATTTTCACCATATCTTCAAGGTCGACGAGCGCGAGTTCATGCGCGCGACCCAGGCAACGTTCAAGCTCGGCATTTTTTTTGACCACTGGGGCGCGCCGGGCGATAGCTACATGCACTCGTTCGGCGATACCGGGCAAAGTACCTGGATGGCGGGATTCCACCAGTACTGGATGGAAGCGCGTGCCAATGGTTTTGGCGGCAGCCTGGAGGACTATTGCCTCGAATTGAAGGCGGCGAAGGCCGGCAAATTCGCGGCAAAAGCAGGTGAGACACCGCTGGCGTACGCCTATCACCTCAACGCAACGGCCTACGCCGGATTTCTGCGGCAAAAAAGCGAATCGCTCGGCGTCCGGCGAGTCGAAGGCAAGATCAACGAAACTACCATTGATCCGGTGACGGGCGATATTCGATCGCTTGAGCTGGAGCGTGACAGACAGGTCGCCGGTGATTTCTTTATCGATTGCACCGGCTTCAGGGGCCTGCTTATCGGCGGTGCACTGGGTGTCGAATACGAGGACTGGAGCCATTGGCTGGCCGCCGACCGCGCTCTGGCGGTACAGACGACAAGTACCGAGCCGCCTCCCCCCTATACCCGCGCCATTGCGCATGCCTCCGGGTGGCAGTGGCGTATCCCCCTGCAAAGCCGTACCGGCAATGGCCTTGTTTACAGCAGCCGATTTTGTTCCGACGACGATGCCCGTGCAACCTTGCTCGGCAATATCACGGGAAAGACCATCACCGAGCCCCGCCCCCTGAGATTCAAAACCGGTTTCCGTACGAATGCGTGGCGCAAGAACTGTGTTGCCATAGGTTTATCGAGCGGCTTTCTCGAGCCACTTGAGTCGACCAGCATACACTTGATTACCACTTCGCTGATACGCCTGATGAAGCTCTTCCCGTTTTCAGGCGCAATGGCGCCGCTGGCCGATCACTTTAATCGTGAAACCCGGATTGAATGGGAGGCAGTGCGCGATTTTATCATCTTGCACTACAAGCAGACGCAACGGGAAGACAGTGAATTCTGGAATTATTATCGCACCATGGATATCCCGGACAGCCTCGCTCACCGCATGGAACTCTTTCAGGAAAACGGCCATGTGTGGCCGGATTTGGTAAGTTTGTTTCGCACGAACTCCTGGGTTCAGGTGATGATTGGGCAGGGCTTGTTCCCGAAACATCGTCACGGCGCCGGTCGTATGTTGCCACCGGAGGTATTAAAGCAAGAGCTTGGAAAGCTGAGTGCTTTTGTAAATCAAAATCTTGCCAGGCTGCCTGACCACAATGACTTTATAAAACAGTACTGCCCGGCGCAGAACTGAGTGGCACTGAACGAAGATTCGCCCGTCGGAATCTTCGCCTTTGTTCTATTGGAGGTGCTTGGTCACCACGAGTAGTACCCACCGGCATGCCGGTGGGTACTCAGGTCCCTGCTTCCGGTCTTGCCGACTTCTACCTCGCGAAGACGTACCGCGCACCCAGGTACAGGCGCATGTCGCCTTCCTGGAAGGACTGGAATTGTTGGTCCGTGCGGCCGCGGAAGACGATCGGTTCGTCCGTCAGGTTGATGCCCTCAAGGAAAATCGTCAGATTATCGGTGGGCGCATAGCTGGCGCTGAAGTCAAGCTGCGAGAACTCGTCGACAAACCGCGGAATGCGTTGGCTGACGTTGGTGTTGGCCAGAAATTCACCGCGGTTGTTGTAGTGCAAACGCACACTGAATCTTTCGTTCTCGTAGAAGCCCATGAGATTCCACGAGTCCGACAAGCCCGTCAGGGCAAACTGGTCCTCGGTGTGCGGGTTGGCGAGCACATCGTAGCCGATGTCACCGTCGACAAAGGTCGAGTTGGCCTGGAAGCCGAAGCCGTTGAGATTGCCGGTGAAGAAGTGCACCCAGTTCAATTCCAGGCCCTGGATATTGGCGCTCGCCTGGTTTGTGGGCTGCTGAACGACAAAGTTCATCAATGGATCGTTCGAGTTGGGCTCGATATCACACGCGGTGGCGATGTCGGACGACAGCGCGGCGCCCCCATCATCATCGGGGTCGATGAATCCCATGGAGCCGGATCCAGCGACAGTTTCCCCTGCATTTGGCCCCGCCTGAAAAACTACATTTTGAAGGCACGCATCATTATCGATGAGGGCGGTCATGGTGAAGAGGTTAGTCTCGGTCAGCCCAGCTGAAGAACCATCTGCTTTTGTATGAGCATTCAATGCGTCGATGGCCTGGCCCAGGCGGGTACCCGGGGCTCCGTTGGTGACATCGCGCAGGCCGAACAGGTTTGTCGTTACCTGCTCGTTGCCGATAAAGTTCTTCACCGACTTGTCGAAAAAGGCGACCGTAAAGGCGCTGCCCTCGCCGTAGTACCACTCCAGCGACAGGTCGAAGTTGTCGGACTCCAGCGGCTCGAGTTGCGCGTTGCCCCTGCTGCCGGTGGCGACGCCGCCCAGGTACGTCGCCGTGCTCGGATTACCGGCATTGGTGGTGACGAACATGTTGTTATACGGCGCGCGCGCGATGGTAGTGCTGAACGAGGCGCGCGCTTTCAGGTTGTCGTTGACATCCACCGAGAAGTCGAGGCTCGGCAGCAAGTTGTCATAATCGAACGTCTGCGACACCGCCTGCACGTCCGAGCTGAACACCGTGGCGAGGTCATTGTCCGATGTCCATTTCTTGAACATGGGAACCGACTGCAGTGTTACGGATTCGACGTCCGTCTGCTCCCAGCGCAGGCCGACCACGACCTGCATCGGCCTGCCACCGACTTCGCCATCCAGGATCCCCTCGCCGTA
>VYEH01000101.1 GCA_009843005.1 Pseudomonadota bacterium
ACGCCCTTGCCGCCATGGATATCCATGGCATCGTTGGCCACCCGGCGGCTCATCTCGGTGTTGTGGTATTTGAGGATGGCGGTCGGAACGGCTGGTTTTTCACCTTCGTTCAATGCCGCGCACGTCACTCGGGAGGCGGCTGTCATAATGTATGTATAGCCGGTCATGCGGGCCAGCGCTTCGCCGATGCCGTGAAATTCGCTGATCGGTACCTTGAACTGCCTGCGGATCCGTGCGTACGCCCCGGTGGCATGGACGGCCGCCATGGCGCCGCCGACGGCATTGCTGGGCAGGACGATGCCGCGTCCCGCGCTCAGCAGTTCCACCAGCATCCGCCAGCCTTCTCCCGCCATCTCCTTGCCGCCGATGATGCAGTCCAGCGGCACGAAGACATCCTTGCCCCGGGTCGGCCCGTTCTGGAACGGGATGCCGATGGGCAGATGGCGGTTGCCGATCTCAACGCCCGGCAACTCCGTCGGTTTCAGCGCCGCGGTGATTCCGTACTCGTCCCGGTCTCCGATGAGGTGATCCGGATCGTAGAGCTTGAAAGCCAGGCCGAGCACCGTGGCCACCGGCGCCAGGGTGATATAGCGCTTGTCCCAGTTCAGGCGAATGCCGACGATCTCCTCGCCGTCGAATTCGCCCTTGCAGACCACACCGCTGTCGATCAGCCCGGTGGCGTCGGAGCCCGCGTGAATCGACGTGAGGGCGAAACAGGGGATTTCCTCGGCGGAAGCCAGCCCCGGTAGCCAACGCTGCTTTTGCTCCTCGGTGCCGTAGTGCAGCAACAGCTCCCCGGGACCGAGCGAGTTGGGAACGCCGATCATGGTGGAGGCCGTACCGCTGCGCGAGGCGAGCTTGGCAAGGATCATGGATATCGCCAGCGGAGAGAAACCCTTGCCGCCGTATTCTTCCGGGATGATCAGCGAGAAGAATCCCTTTTCCCGGATGTATTCCCACACCGGCTCCGGCAAGTCCTGCAAGTCATGGGTGATCGGCCATTCTTCCGCCAGGCTGCACAATTCCTCGGTGGGGCCACTGAGAAAGGCCTGCTCGGCTTCGGTCAGTTTCGGTGCGGGCAGCCCGGTCAACTGCCGCCAGTCGGGCATGCCGGAGAACAGTTCGCCCTCCCACCAGACCGATCCGGCTTCCAGCGCCGCCCGCTCCGTGTCCGAGAGCCTTGGCAGCAGCTTCTTCAGAACATCCAGAATCGGTGCGCTGATTCGTTCGCGGCGCAACGCTTCGACATTCAGCAACGCGAACCCGGCGAACAATACCCAGAGTATGAACAGCCAGAATAGCCCTGCACCGGAGAACGACGTGAATGCGACGAGAACGGCGCCCAGGATGGCCGTGGAGAGCCGCAGCTCGACGCGGTTGTAGATCAGCGCGAAGCAGGCTCCCAGGAATACGATGAGCCAGAACAAGGTTGCCACGCTGAATATGCCTCCAGGTCCGTGCCGCTCTCAGACTAGGGTTTAGACCTGATCAAGTCCATCAACGTTCCCGCGTTCTTCGCGCAGTTCGGCATTCGAGGTGTCCATTCGCTGCCGGCTGAAGTCGTCGATTTCCAGTCCCCGGACAATCTCGTATCGCCCGCCGCCCGGGCATCGCACGGGATACGAGTAGACCACGCCCTCGGAAATGCCGTAGCTGCCGTCAGACGCGACGCCCATGCTCACCCAGTCGTCGTCCGCCGTGCCCAGCGCCCAGTCCCGCACGTGGTCGATGGCGGCCGACGCGGCCGAGGCCGCGGAAGACGCTCCCCGCGCCCTGATGATCGCCGTGCCCCGATTCTGGACCGTGGGTATGAAATCCTCGCGGTACCAGTCCGCCGGAACCACTTCGGCGGCCGGCTTGCCTGCAATGGTCGCATGGGCGATGTCGGGGTACTGGGTCGCCGAATGATTGCCCCAGATGATCACGCCCCGTACGTCGCTCACATGAGCTCCGCTCCTGATCGCCAGTTGCGCCTTGGCGCGGTTGTGGTCCAGGCGGGTCATGGCGGTGAAATTTCGCGGATCCAGGTCGGGCGCATGGGTCCGGGCGATGAGCGCGTTGGTGTTGGCCGGATTGCCGACCACCAGAACCTTCACATCCCGCTCGGCGACCGCATTCAGTGCCCGCCCCTGGGTGGAGAAGATCCGGGCGTTGGCCATCAGCAGGTCCTTGCGCTCCATGTCCGCGGTGCGTGGCCGCGCGCCCACCAGCAGCGCATATTGCGTATCCCTGAAGCCTGTTTCCGGCTGATCGGTGAGTACGACGCCATCCAGGGCGTCGAAGGCGCAGTCGTCAAGTTCCATCGCGACGCCCTTCAACGCGTCCATGGCGGGTGGAATCTCGATCAACTGGAGGATCACCGGCTGGTCCGGACCGAACAACTGCCCGGAAGCGATGCGGAAGGACAATTGATAGCCGATCTGACCCGCGGCGCCCGTGATGGCGACGCGAAGCGGCGATTTTCTGGAATCATTCATGGCGGTCGGGAGTTCCCATAGGGGGTGCGGACGCCTCGCGGCAGCAGGGCAGGGTTTGCAGCCGGCAGGGCGGCCGGCCGTCAGTTCTCCGTCGCCTGCGCGTCCTGGTACTGCTGCCGCGCTTCGTTGAACAGGGCCGCGGTTTCTTCCATCTGGTCCACGCCGCTGTTGTACTGCTCGACCATCGCCGCGTGCTCTTCCTCGCTCGCATCCTCTCCCATGGCCTCGATTTCGCCATCCATGCAGGCCAGGTATTCTTCCATCGCCGCGATGAAATCCCTCACGCCGGACTGTGCGGCCAGCATCTCGTCCAGCGTGGCTTCAGCACCGTTCGGAATTACGATCTCGGCGGGCATATCGCAGGCGAGAGCGGACATCGCACTGCCAAGTGCGGTGACAAGGATCAGGGGGCGGGAAAGTTTCATGGTTTTTTCCTCAGGACAACTGAACGTGGATTACGTGTTGAAAGACCAGACTGCCGGTCGGAATGGCATCGGGCTCCGTGGTCATTCGGCCAGCATTTCGGCGCATTCGTCGGTCGTTGCCGAGTCCTGACCCGATGTGCCCGTACTCGTTTCGGCCGTGCACCTGTATAGTTGAAGCTGCTCGTTGTAATGGTTTGCGATGGCTTCCATCTCCGCCATCGCGACATTGTGCCGGCTGAACATGATGGACTTGAATACTTCGGGGGCGTCATCGCCGGCGACAGTCAGCTCCTCGCTCACGCAGGCCAGATAGGATTCCATCGCCAGGACATAGGTTCGGACTTGTGCCTGCGCTTCGAGCATTTCTTCTCGGGTCGCTTCACGTCCCTCGGGGATGGTGACGAGGGTAGGATACTCGCACGCAATCGCCGCGCTTGTGCCGGCGAGCGCAACAAACGCAACGGTTAGTCGGAGGATGCTGATGGTCTTGCCCAATGTCCGGGAGTCGAGCCGCACTATACTGCAAGGCCGCAGGCGATGCCAAAGCGAACCGGCTGCCGCAGCGCCTATAATGGGCCGCCCCCGGGTCCCGCCGGCCAGTTGCCCGGGGCTGCCCGCCGGGCAGGTTGGTGTATCGGTCGCCCATGAAACATCGTTCATTGGATTCTCGGCTCGCCTGGTTGAGTGACCGGGACAATGCGTTGCGGTTACGGGGCGGGTTGCGCGGCATTGAAAAGGAAAGCCTTCGCGTTGATCGCAGGGGGTACCTGGCGCACACGCGGCATCCGCAGGGCCTCGGTTCCGCGCTGACGCACCCGTATCTCACCACCGACTATTCCGAAGCGTTGCCCGAACTGGTTACGCCTCCCTACCCCAGCAACTGGGAAACGCTGCAGTTCCTCTGCGATCTTCACATTTACGTTGCGAAGCACCTGGAGGATGAGTTGCTGTGGGCGCAGAGCATGCCCTGCAGGATCCCTTCGGGCGACCAGGTCCCCATCGCCGTCTACGGGTCGTCCAATCCCGGAAAATTGAGGTCGGTTTACCGGCGTGGGCTCGGGTTCAGGTACGGTCGGGCCATGCAGACGATCTCCGGCGTGCATTTCAACTACTCCGCGCCGCTTCAGTTCTGGAGGCTCCTTTACGAACTGGAACCTTCCAACCTGAGCCTCAAGGATTTCATTTCCCACCACTACATGGGCGCGATACGGAACTATCGTCGCCTCGCGTGGCTGCTCATCTATCTCTTCGGCGCCTCTCCCGCATTCTGCAAGTCGTTTCCGACCGCCGGGAGCCCTTGCCTGGGGGAACTCGATGCCGATACCTGGTTCGCGCCCTTCGGCACCTCCCTGCGCATGAGCGACATCGGTTATCGCAACCGTTCCCAGTCCGAACTCAAGATTTCCATGAACTCGCTGGATGACTACCTGGGCGGCCTCGTGGCGGCCGTCACCACGTCCAATCCCCGCTACGAAGCCATCGGCGTGCTCGCCGACGGCGAGTATCGGCAGCTCAACACGAACACCCTGCAGATCGAAGCGGAATACTACAGCCCGATCCGCCCGAAACCCCCGGCGGACAATCCTCACCGGCCGACGGTGGCGCTACGGGATAACGGGGTCAAGTACCTCGAAGTCAGGACGCTCGATCTCAACATGATGGATCCGCTGGGCGTGAACGCACAGCAACTGCGATTCGTCGAAGCGCTGTTGCTGTACTGTCTGCTGAACGACAGTCCCCCCATCGATTCGGCGGAGCAGGCGGAGATCGACGAGCGCGACCTGCTCGTGGCCCGGGAGGGGCGCCGGCCCGGATTGGAACTGCCTCGCGGCGGGCGTACCGTGGAACTGTCCCGCTGGGCCAGGGAAGCGCTCTCGGAAATACGCGAGATCGCCGCTCTCCTGGATGAAGACGATGACGGCTACGTGGACTCGGTGGAGGCGCAAGTGGCCTCGGCCGAGGACCCCGAACGGACCCCGTCGGCGCAGATTCTGCACCACATACGCATCGGGGGAGCGAGCTTTTTCGAGCTGGCCCTGGAGACTTCCCGCCGCCAGCATCGCTACTTCTCGGAATTGAATCTGCCGGCCGGAAAAGAGGCATGGCTCGACGAACTGGCCCGAGAGTCGCTGGCACAGCAAGCGCGGCTGGAGGCCGAGTCCGGTCAATCGTTCGAGGACTATCTGCGGGAGTATTTCTCGGAGGTTTGACCCGTCCGACTACGGACGACGCCGGCCTCGGTGCGACGCGCGAATTTGCCGCGGGCTGCTAGCCCGCATTCGTCACCGATTGCGCTGATGGGGTCATTTTGCCATTGGTGAA
>VYEH01000034.1 GCA_009843005.1 Pseudomonadota bacterium
TCTCGGTCGCGCCATGGGGATGAAGTCCGGCCAATCGATCCGCGGCCGCCTCCGGATCCGGCGGCATCTCGTCCGGCAGGGGGTCGCCGTGCCCGATCTTGACGACGAAACGATCTTCCTGCTCCTGCAGTACGCCGGATCGGGCCAGCATTTCCAGCAACCGGCGGAACACGCGCTTGTGCTCGTCGGTGACGCCGAGCTGTTGACGAAGGTCTTCGGACTCCACGATCTCGCCCGCGCTGCGCTGCCAACCCAGCGTCTCGAGCGTCCAGAGGGCGCGGGTGCGCGACCACAGCTCGAGGTCCGACAGGAGCGCGGTCCGCTCAGCACGCGCGACGCCCTCTTCCTCAAGGTAGTCCGCGAGCGGCACGAAGGCGCGCTCGACGGCTGCCGGGTCCGGCAGGAAATCCGCCGCGACGATTGCCGGTTCCAGTGGGCGCTCGCGCCAGACGACCTCGTACAGCAGGTCGTTCACCCCTTCGATCGCCGAGAAAAGCGCCGCGCGTGTCGCGCGCTTGATCGCGTACCCGTCCAGCCCGCCGACAAGGACGCCGTCGGGAGCGTAGATGCGCAATTCGCCGCTCAGGACCTCCGCCGGGTCATCGGCTTCGGCATTCGACGCCCCGGATGACTCGCTCATGCGAACGTGGCAGACCACCCGCTCGGGCAAGCTGCCCGTCGTCAGCCAGAGCCGCTCCCAGCCAAACGGCAGGTAGGTGGTTGCATCTTCGGTGGAGCCCTGGATGCGCGCCGCGGCCACGACCTGGAAGCAACCGTCCAGCACAAGCGGATGAATATCCAGCGGGTTTCGGCCCGTCCCTTCCGGCAGGGACACCTCGCCCAGCGCCTCGCCGGGGCGGGCCCAGATGTCGCCGAGCGTGCGGAAGCTCGGGCCGAGATCGATGCCCGTAGCTGCCCTGGCCTTGTACAGGGTCGCCGCTTCTACCGGCGACAGCCCGCTCTTCAGATTCTCAAGGTCCACGCGCTGCACGGCGCCCGGCGCATCTCCGCCGGAAGGCGCCCGGCACTCGGTGTGCAGCGTCCAGTCCGCTTCCCCCGGTCCCTTGCTGAGTATCCGCACAAGGTCCAGGTCCTCGTCGCCGGAACCTCCGAGTACGAGCTGCACCTTTCGGCCGCCTGCTTCGGAATCGTCCCCGCTGCTCTCGTCCTGGAACACCAGCGCGTTGTGCAACTGCATGTCTTCGACAACCACCTGCCCGCCGGTTCCTGCGATGGGCAGCGATGCCGCCATCGCCCCGTAGAGCGCCCCCGGCGCGATGACGCGTTCGAACACGCGATGGTCGTTCAGCCAGTCGGGGTCCGAAGAAAACAGCTCGGTTTCGTACGTGATCTCGCCGCTGGCGGATTCGCGCCGCAGGCCCAGCAGCGGGTGCCCTTCGGCGGAACGCCGCCGTTTCGGCGCGCGCAGCCAGTAGCGTTCGCGCTGGAAGGGATAGCCGGGCACCGAGATGCGGCGCCGGGTCTCGCAGGCGTACAGGCCCTCGAAGCGGATCGGCAAACCGGCCTGGTACGCTGCCGCGACCGCTTCGGCAAAGCTGCCTGTCCCCGGTGGCGCGTCGTCCGGTGCAGGCTGGATGCTCGACAGCACGACGGGCGCAGGCGCCGAAGTGGGCCAGGCCGAGGCCGCCATCGGCGCGAGCACCGAGCGCGGGCCGATCTCGAGGATCAGGTCCACTCCAAGCTCCGCGAGCATCCTCGCGCCGCTCGCGAAGGCGACAGGCTCCCTGGCATGTCGGCGCCAATAATTGCCGTCGAGCAACTGGTCGTCACCAACGGCCTGGCCTGTCAGGTTGCTGACCACGGTCAGCTCGGGCGGCCGGATCGTCACCTGATCGAGCGAGGCCTGGAGTGCGTCGAGGGCCGGTTCCACGAGCGCGCTGTGGAATGCCCGGGTCGTGTTCAACCTGCGGACGCGGACACCTTCCGATTCGAGCCGGGTCGAGAGTGCTTCGACATCCCCGACCGTACCGCTGACTACCTGGTGCAGGCCGTTGTCCGCGGAGATGTTCACTCCGACACCCTCGCACTTGGCGTTCGCCGCCGCGACTGCCGCCGCGACCTCAGCCGGTGGCGCGAAGACGGCGGCCATGGCGCCCGTTGCGGTTTCCGACAGCAGTGTGCCACGCGTACAGGCGAACCGCATGCCGTCCTCGAGGCTGAACACGCCCGCCGCCTTGGCCGCCGCGATTTCACCGACGCTGTGCCCGAGAACCACCTCGGGGCGGATGCCGACGCTCGACCAGAGTGCCGTCAGCGCGCATTCGAGTGCGTAGAGGGCTGGCTGCTCCCAGGCCGTGTCGCCGAGTTGCCCGTCGTCGCCGGTGCGACCGAACATCACGTCGAGCAGCGAGGTGCCGCGCTCTTCGCGGAAGACCGCTTCGCAGCGGTCGAAAACCGCCCGTGCCACCGGTTCGCGTTCGTAGAGGTCCAGGCCCATGCCGGCCCACTGGCTTCCCTGGCCGGTATACGCAAACGCGATCCTTGTCGCTGCGCGCGGTGTCGCTTCGGGGCCGGTTTCAGCCAGTGCGCGGAGCCGCTCCCGCAGTTGATCGGCGCCGTCGAAGACGAGGCCTGCGCGGCGATTGAAATGAGATCGTCCCACGCCCGCCGTCCACGCCGTGTCGGCGAGGAGCGGTTCCGGCAGGTCTTCTTCGGCCGGATACTCGTCTGCCTGTTCGTCGAGCCACGACAGATAGCGCCCGGCGAGATCGCGCAGCGCAGGCCCGGTCCTGGCCGACAGCGGCAGCAGCCGGATTTCGCGTTCCCGATACGCCTGTTCGGGTTGCGGCGCATCCTCGTTTGCCGCCGCTGGCGCGACGGTCACCGTCTGACCGGAACCCACGACCCGGTGGCGTGGGTAGGGCGCCGTATCCGCCGCCGGATACTCTTCCAGCACGATGTGGGCGTTGGTCCCGGAAATGCCGAACGAGTTCACGCCGGCCACGCGCGGGCGCCCGTCGCGGGCCGGCAGATCCATCATGGACGAGGTCACCTGCAACGGCAGCCCGTTCCAGTCGACACTCGGGTTGGGATCGTTGAAATGCAGGTGCTTCGGAATCACGCCGCGCTGCATCACGAGCACCGCCTTGATCAGGCCGGCGATCCCGGCGGCCGACTCCAGGTGTCCGACATTGGTTTTCACCGAACCGACCAGCAGCGGCCGGTCGGGCCTGCGGTCCTTGCCGTAGACCCTGGAGACGGCGTTGATTTCGATTGGATCCCCGACGGACGTTCCGGTGCCGTGCGCTTCCAGGTAGTCCACTTCCGAGGCCCGAATGCCAGCCTGGGACAACGCCGTTTCGATCACCTGTTCGAGCGCGGGTTCGTGAGGCACGGTCAGGCCGACGCTGGCGCCGCCATGGTTGACCGCCGCACCCCGGATCACTGCCCATATCCGGTCGCCGTCGGCTTCCGCGTCGCGCAGACGCTTCAGGATCACCACGCCGCAACCCTCGCCGCGCACGTAGCCGTTGGCGGACGCGTCGAACGCCTTGCACTGCCCGTCCGGCGACAACATCATCGAATCCGCACGAAGCTCGTACACGCGGCCGTTCAGCATGGTGTGGACGCCGCCCGCGATGGCCAGGTCCGCCTTGCCCTGCTGGAGGTCCGCCACCGCGTCGTGAACCGAGACCAGGGAAGACGCGCACGCCGCATCCACGGCCTTCGCCGGCCCCATCAGCCCGAGGACGAAGGAGACGCGCCCCGCGGCACCGTTCATGTTCGTGCCGCTGAGAGCGTAGAGACTTCCCGCCGCCTCCGAAGGTCGGACGGAGTCGAGCACCATCATCCGGTACTCGTCGGTGCTGATCCCGGTGTAGACGCCGGTTCGGGTGCCCTTCAGCCGATCCGGATCCACGCCTGCATCCTCGAGCGCGTGCCAGCTCGTCTCGAGCATCATGCGCTGCTGCGGGTCGAGAAGCTGCGCCTCCACCGGAGAGATCCGGAAGAACGACGCGTCGAAGCGATCGAGATCGTCGACGAAGGCCCCGTAGCGGCACGCCGCGCCGCGTGCCGCTTCGTCGGGAAACATCTCGCCCAAGCGCCCCACGCCGGAGCCCGGCACGCCCTCCGTCACGGCATTCACGCCGCCGTCGAGCAGCCGCCGGAACGCCTCGAGGCCGTCGGCCTGGGGAAAGCGGCACGCCATGCCGACAATCGCGATGGGTTCGCTCAACCCCGCGCTCCCCGAGTCTTCGGCAGGCGACCCGTTGGGCGGAGTCCCGGAAACTTCGGCGGATATTTGCTGTTTCATACTGGTAGTTTACCCTGTTCCGAATGGGCCGGAAATCGGTCTCTCCCTCCGACTCCCTGATCGGCGATCGGAAAGATTTGAGATCCCGGCTGGGCCATCGTTTACAATGGGTTGAGCCACCAACCCGCCCCTTTGGGCGTCACCGGCCGGGTGAAGAACATGGTCACGCCCTATCGCTCGCCGATCAAGCTGGAAGTGTCGGGGGAGGATCACCGCCTCCGACGCAATCCGCCCGGACGGCACGTCAAATAGGACCGACGGCCTGTGCCGTCATACGAAAAATCCGCTCAAATACAAATCCACGCCGTCGTTTAACCGCTTACCTGCACCCTGCTCGAAGCGATCCGCCGACTCGGGCTTGAGGGCACCCGGACGGCGCGCGCGAGTACCGCATCGGCTGGCGGCTGACCCCGGCGCGGGGCGATGCGGGGTTCCAGGTCAGTCTCGATGCCATGCGCCGCGGGAGCGCCAACGACAACGGTGCGGGCGCGGAGCCCGAGCACGGCGTCCTGCTCCGCCTCCAGGCCCGATGGCCGGCGCCGGGCCCGGCAACGGTTCGAAGTTCAACCCGACGTCCGAAGCTGTCGAGGCGGCGCTCCCCCCGGGCATGATCGCCGGCTCGAAGGTGCCGTTGCGGTCGCGCGGAACCGCCGGTTCGACCGCGCCGTCCTCGGTCAGCACCGTCTTGCCCGAATGGCCGTTGCGGCTATTGCCGCTGCCGCTGCCCCGGGCCCGCTGGATCGCCCTTCTCGCAGCCTGGATAATCGGTCAGCTCGGCGCCCGGCGCCCGCTCCAGCAGCGCCGTCTTCCGTTGCCGGAAGAAGCCCGTCGGCGCCCGGAAGGTCTTCCGGCATCTGGCAATTGGCCAGCAATTCGTCTAGAAGCTCAGGTTGAAGCGTCGTCATCGCAGGTCTTCCTCCACAAGATATGGGCCCCAACAAGAT
>VYEH01000084.1:0-3657 GCA_009843005.1 Pseudomonadota bacterium
TCGCCGAAGTCCGACGCCCAGAACGCGCGGATGTCGTCGCGACCCGTCAATGTCGGTGCGCCGTGGGCCGTCAGCTCGGCGCTTTCGGTGTAGAGCGCCGCCAAGGCGTCACCGTCGTGGTCGTTGTAGGCTTCCGTCCACCGGTCGGCGAGTTCCTGGGCATCGACGGGGGCCTGGGCGGGCAGACCTGGTGAGGCCAGCAGAATGGCCAGAAAAATAACAAGACTACGGTAGTGTTTCATTTTGTTTCCTCGAATTCCGAACCGTATTTCGATACCTGAAGGGACCACTACCAGGCGACCGTCGAGCCGTCGAAACTCAGCGGCCTTCCATCATAGCTCGCGTCCAGACCCTCTATCACGGCCGCCATGCCGGCCGCGCTGTCTTCGGACGTGTTGGCCCGCGGCACCAGCGAGGGACGATTGGTCTCCAACATGTCGGTCACGGTCGGACCCGGCGCGACGAGCGCCACCACGATGCCGCGGACGGCCAGCTCCGCCCCCACCTTGCGCATGGCCATGTTCAGCGCGGTCTTGCTGATGCCGTAGTAGGCGCCTCCCGTCGATACGGTCTCGCGCGAGACAGATCCGGCGCCGCTGGTGATCGACACGATCTTCTTCTGCGCACTGGCTGCCACGTGATCCGCGAACGCCTCCGCCATCTTCATGGGCGCCAGTACGTTTACGGCCATGACCTCATGGAACGTCTGCGCATCCAGCGAACCCAAGGTCTGCTCCTCCGGACTTCCGTAGATGCCGGCGTTGTTGATAAGCACGTCGATGGGCGTGCCGGCATAGGCCGCAGCCAACTCCCGGATGCGCTCATAGTCGGTCACGTCAAGTTGTTCGACCAGCAGATGCTCGTAATCCTCGGCCAGTGCGTTGAGCTCATCGGCCCGCGAAGGCGTCCGGGCGGTCGCCAGTACGTTCCAGCCTTCGGCGACATAGTGTTGAACGAAGGCCAGCCCGATGCCCCGGTTGGAACCGGTGATGAGCACGGTTGGCCGGTCCGGGTCGATGCTCGCGCCGTGGGCGCCGCCGGTTGTAGCGATCAGCAAGGCGAGAGCAGACAGCGACTGAGTCACCAGCAAGTTACGAAGAATGCGTACAACGCTGAGCATGGAAACTGTCCCGCAAAAGGCCGATGGTAACCCGGAGCGCCAGGACCTGTTAACGCTTTCCGAAATTCCAGTACCGAGCCCACGGCCGGAACCCAGGGAATTTAACCTGGCCATGAATGTCCAATGCTGCGCCGCACCGCCGTACTCAACGACCGTTCTTGAGATTTCTTTACTTGCGCCAGTCCACTGTCTTGAAGTAAAGTTTGGTCTAACCAAATTGGTAGGGTCAACTTGGTAGGACCAAGAATGCCGCACACGCTTTCCCGCGCAGATGAGATCACCCGTGCCCTGAGGGACGACATCCTGCGCGGCCAATACCGCGCCGGCGAGCGCGTGCCCTCGGAACGGGACCTGGCGGCGCGCTTCGCCACCAGCCGCGGCACTGTCCGGGAGGCGCTCAAGAAGCTCGAACAGCTCGGTATCGCCTCCATCCAGCCGGGCGGCGCCCGCGTCGTGCCGGTGCAGGAGTGCACCCTGGACGTGCTCGGGCCGCTGCTGGAGTTGAACGAATTTCCGGATGCCGAACTCATGGGACAGGTTCTGGACATCGGCACACTCCTCATCGGCTATGCGGCCGAAAGCGCCGTGGAGCGGGGCGCCCCGGCTGCCCTGGCCCGCGTGGAAGCGGTTATCGACGAAATCCTCGCAGCCGAACCCGAGGATCTTGCGCAGATACGCGTGCCCAGGCGGCTGGGCCGGGCGTTCGCCCACGCATCCGGGAACCTGGTACTGCTGCTGATCATCAACGGCCTGCGTACCCAGCTCCCGGACCCGAGACGAGTGCTGGGCGGGCCTCCCAGGCTGGACCCGAAGGCCCTGAAGCGGGTCGTGGCGGATCTCAAGACCGCGGTCACCCGGCGCGAGGGAGCCGCGGCGGGCTCTTTCATGCGGGAACTCATGGCGCTGATGAGGGCCGCTGCAAGGGAAGCGCTGCGCTCCCACCGTTCCAGTGCCAACGAGACGCCGTTCTCCCACCGTGTTTACGCCAAGGAAGCCAATTCATGAAACGCAGTACCCTGATTGCGGTGACCGCCCTCGCGGTTTCGGCGGCAACCACCGCAACGCTGCTGTTGACCCAGCCGCAACTGGACCCGAGCGAGCCCGAACCGGTCGCGCCGGCTATCCGGGTCATGCACGTCAATCCCGGCAGCGAGCGCATGGTGGTGCACGCCCAGGGGACGGTGTCTCCCCGCACCGAGGCAGACCTGGTGCCTGAAGTCTCGGGCAACGTCTTGTGGATTTCGCCCAACCTGGTGGCGGGAGGCTACTTCGAGGAAGGCGAACCGCTGCTGCGGATCGATGACCGGGACTATCGGTACGCCCTGGAACGGGCCACCGCGGCGGTCGACCGGGCCGTGGCGGAGAACGAATTCGCCACGTTCGAGCTGCAGCGCCTCCGGGAAATGGAAGCCCGCAACCTCATCAGCGCTACCGATGTTGAAACGGGGATGAGAGCCGAGCGGGTGACCGAAGCCGCGCTCGCCGACGCCCGCGCGGCGCTGAATCAGGCCGAGCTGGATCTGTCCCGAACCGAGGTGCTGGCGCCCTTCGCCGGCCTCGTTCGCGGCGAGCAGGTCGATCCCGGGCAATTCGTCAGCCGCGGCGCCGCCATTGCCCGGCTTTACGCGGTGGACTACGTGGAGGTGCGCCTGCCCATCGCGGATCAGCAACTTGCCTACCTGGACATCCCGCCCATGCAACGGGGCGAACTGGACGCGGCCAATGCGCCTGAAGTGACCTTGTCGGCGGACTTCGCCGGACAACGCTACAAGTGGCGCGGCACAATCGTGCGCACCGAGGCGGAGATCGACATGCGCAGCCGCATGGTCAACGCCGTCGCGCGCGTGCAGACCACCGATGATGCCTTGAACAATCCCGAATACGTTCCACCGCCCGTGGGCCTGTTCGTAGAGGCGGAAATACAAGGCCGCTCCGCCGACAACGTCGTCATCGTGCCCCGTTCGGTGATTCGCAACGGCAACCAGGTGCTGGTCGTGGACCAGGACGACCGGTTGCGCTTCCGGACGGTGAGCATCGCCCGGATATACGGGGACGATGCCTATATCGACGGCGGTCTTCAAAAGGGCGAACGCGTGTGCCTTACGGTGCTGCAGGCGGTGACCGACGGCATGCGGGTCGCAGTCATCGAAGATGAAACGGTTCCAACGCCGGGAGTCGCCGGCTCATGAGGCGCGTAATCGGCTGGTTCGTCAGCAACCCCGTCGCAGCGAACCTGCTGATGACGATTCTCATTGCCGGCGGGGTGATTTCCATCTTCCAGATCCGGCAGGAAGAGATGCCGCCGATCGACTTGGATATGGTCTCGGTCAATGTCCCCTATCTCGGGGCCGCTCCGGAAGAGGTGGAGAACGGGGTCAATCTAAGGATCGAGGAGGCCCTGGAAGGCGTCCAGGGTATCTACCGTATGACTTCAACTTCCAGCGAAGGCGGCGGCGCCGTGCTGCTGGAACTGGAGACCAATGCCAACCGCATCCAGACCGCCAACGAAATCAAGAGCCAGATCGACGCCATCTCAA
>VYEH01000084.1:3667-9901 GCA_009843005.1 Pseudomonadota bacterium
ATCTCAACGTTTCCCGTGGAGACCGAACGGCCCGTCGTCTCGCTGCTGACGATGATCAACGACGGGCTTGAAATCGCGATCAGCGGGGATGCGGACGAACGCACGCTGAAGGAACTGGCGCTTGAAGTGCGCGACGAAATAGCTGCACTGGAGGGGGTCTCCAGCGTCGAGGTGGCCTATGTCCGCCCGGACGAGATTTCCATTGAGGTGTCCGAACAGACGCTGCGGCGGATGGGGCTCACCTTCGACCAGGTGGCCAATGCCGTGCGGCGGACTTCGCTGGACATGCCGGGCGGATCGATCCGATCGGGCGCCGGCGAGATCCTGCTCCGCACCCAGGGACAAGCCTATACCGGCGAGGATTTCCGCGACATCGTCGTTGTGTCCAGGGAGGACGGCACGCGCGTGTACCTGGACGAGATCGCAACGATCATCGACGGCTTTCAGGAGGGCGAGACCCAGGCGCGATTCGACGGCATGCCCGCGGCCATCGTCCGGGTCAACCAGGTGGGCGACGAAGACGTGGTCGAGATCAGCGAAACGGTCAGGGCCTACGTGGAAGAAACCCGCGGGCGCATGCCGGACGGGATCGAAATGACAATCTGGCAGGACGAGTCCGAAACGCTGCAGGCGCGCATCGACATCCTGCTCGGGTCGGCCGCCACCGGCCTGGCGCTTGTGCTGCTGTTGCTGACCCTGCCACTGGAATTCCGGCTGGCCATGTGGGTCGCGGCCGGGATTCCCATCGCCATGCTGGGCACCATCGGGGTCTTCGGCGCCGCGGGCATCACCATCAGCACCCTGTCGGTGGTCGCCTTCATACTCGTGCTGGGCATTGTCGTGGACGACGCCATCGTCGTGGGCGAGCGCGTCTACGCCCACGAGCAGCAGGGCAAGGATCAGTTCCCGGCGGCCGTTGAAGGCACCGCCGAAGTGGCGGTGCCGGTCATTTTCGGCGTGCTGACCACCATGGCGGCGTTCACGCCCCTGATGTTTGCGCCCGGCAACCTGGGGCAGCTGCTGTCGGTCATCGGTTACGTGGTCGTCATTTGCCTTATCTTCAGCATCATCGAATCCCAGCTCATCCTTCCGGCTCACCTGGCGCACCGCAGGGTGTCCACTTCAAAGCAGGACGTCAACGCCCTTCACGGGATTTGGCGGCGGTTGCAGCGACGCGTCTCCACCGGGATCGAGCGCTTTGCCCACGATGTCTTCGGACCGGCGCTGGACCGCGTCATGGAGGTGCGCTACACGGCGCTGGCGCTGGGGTTCAGCGTGCTGCTGGTCGCGGTCGGCCTTGTCCTGAGCGACCGGATCGAAGTCCAGTTCATGCCCGCCATCGAGGGCGACGCCATTGTCGCGCGGGTGGAAATGCCCGAGGGCGTCGATGTCGAGCAAACCGCCCGGGCGGCGCGGCAGATCGAGGAGGCGGCACTGCAACTGAAGGCCGAGCTGGACGCCGCCTACCCGGACCGGCCTTCCCTGATCGAGCATATCTTTACCTCCGTCGGCCAGACGCTGGGCGGCCGGTTCAGGGCCGGCCCCCAAAGCCATACGGCGGAACTGGTGCTGTCGATTCTTCCCCTGAGCGAACGGGGCAACGTGTCCGTCACGGACATGACGGACCGCTGGCGCGAGTTGACCGGACCGGTGTACGACAGCGTGTCGCTCACGTTCTCCAGTACGGGCCTCACGGTCGGTGACGCCATCGCAATCCAGCTGCAGGGCCGGAATGTGGACGACCTGGCCAATGCCGCGGCCGAGTTGCGCGCGGAGCTTGCGCGTTTCGACGGCGTTCAGGACATCACCGATTCGTTCCGGGCGGGCAAGCAGGAAGCCAAGCTGTCGCTGCTTCCGGAGGGCCGCCAACTGGGATTGACGCTGAACGACCTGGCGCGCCAGGCTCGCCAGGCCTTCTATGGCGAGGAAGTGCAGCGCGTGCAGCGGGGCGCCGAGGATATTCGGGTCATGGTCCGGTATCCGGAAGCCGAGCGGCGCTCCCTGGGCGATCTCGAAGACATGCGTATCCGCGCACAGGACGGCACCGAGATCCCGTTCGCGGCGGTTGCCGACATCGAGCTGGGCAGAGGTTACTCTTCCATCACGCGCGTCGACCGCCAGCGCGTGGTCACCGTGAGCGCGGACGTGGACCGCGACGTGGTGACGCCGGAAGCGGTACTGCGGACGCTTTCGGCCGACACCCTGCCGAGAATCCTGTCCGGCTACCGCGGCATCGGCTACTCGCTGACCGGCGAGCAGGAACAGAGAAACGAATCGTTCACCGGACTGTTCAACCTGATCCCCCTCGCGTTGCTGATGATCTACGCGCTGCTGGCGATCCCGCTGCGTTCCTACGTACAGCCGCTGGTGATCATGAGCATCATCCCCTTCGGGGCCGTGGGCGCCATTATCGGACACCTCGTCATGGGCTGGTCGATCATCATCACGTCCATTTTCGGACTGATCTCCATGGCCGGCGTGGTGGTCAACTCCAGCCTCGTACTGGTCGACTACATCAACCGGCAGCGGCGCATGGGCGTTGACTTGCGCATCGCCGTGCACCGCGCCAGCGTCGTGCGTTTCCGGCCCATCCTCATCACCTCCTCCACCACCTTCGCGGGCCTGATGCCGCTGATGCTCAACGACAATCCGGCCACGGCCTTTTTCGTGCCGATGTCCATCTCGCTGGGCTGGGGGGTTCTGTTCGCCACCGGGATCACCCTGTTCCTGGTGCCGTGCCTGTACCTGATCGTGGAGGATCTGTTCCCGACGGAACCCGCGTTGGCGCGTCAATACGCATAAGCGCGCTGCTGGTGATGCTTCCGCTCCTGTCGAGCGAAACTGAAGCTGCGCCTCGACCTCACGGAATTGCCGCCGTGATCCGTTACCGTTGACGGTTCGCTTGCGCCGCTGCGCAGAAACCGTGTAGCGTTTGGACAAACAATATCGGGCGCACGCCAGTAGCCGGCGCGTGAGTATTCTCCGCCGAGGAAAAGCACATATGAAACGCAAATCCCTTGTCGCGGTCGCCGTACTGGGCGTTTCGCTGGCGATCACGCTGATCCTGCTGGCGACCAGCCGGCAGCTTGCCCCGAGCGAGCCCGAAGCTGTGGCGCCCACCGTGCGCGTGGTCGACGTGGCGCCCGCAAGCGTTCGCATGGTCGTGCACGCCCAGGGCACGGTCTCCCCCCGCACCGAGGCGGACCTGGTGCCCGAGGTTTCCGGAAACGTCATGTGGATTTCTCCGAACTTGGTCTCCGGCGGCTACTTCGAGGCAGGCGAACCGCTGCTGCGCATCGATGACCGGGACTACCTCAGTACCCTTGAAAGAGCGCGCGCGGCGGTGAACCGCACCACGGCCGAAGACGAATTTGCCCGGTTCGAACTGGAGCGGCTACAGGAGATGGAGGCCCGCCGGCTGATCAGCCCGTCCGACGTGGAAACCGGGATGAGGGCCGCACGCGTCGCGGCCGCGGCGCTCGACGACGCCCGGGCGGCGCTTGAACAGGCCGAACGCGACCTGTCGAGAACCGAGGTGCTGGCGCCCTTCACGGGACTGGTGCGGGCCGAGCAGGTCGACCCGGGGCAATTCGTGAGCCGGGGCGCGCCCATCGCGCGACTGTACGCGGTGGACTACGTGGAGATTCGCCTGCCCATAGCCGATCGGCAGCTTGCCTACCTGGATCTCCCGCCCATGCAGCGCGGCGAACTGGATGAGGCCACCGCCCCCGATGTCGTGCTGTCCGCGGAATTTGCCGGCAGGCAGTATCAATGGCACGGCAAACTCGCCCGCACCGAAGCGGAAATCGACTTGCGCAGCCGCATGGTCAATGCCGTTGCGCGCGTCAACGCCGCTGACAACGCCGCCACGGACCCGGACTACGTGCCGCCGCCGGTGGGCCTGTTCGTCAACGCGGAAATCCAGGGCCGCTCCACCGAAGACATCGTGGTCCTGCCGCGATCGGCGATCCGCAACGGCAACCAGGTCCTGGTCGTGGATGACGACGACCGGCTCCGGTTCCGCACCGTCAGCATCGCCCGCATCTACGCCGACGACGCCTATATCGACGGCGGGCTCAGCCGGGGCGACCGCGTCTGCGTCTCGGCGCTGCAGGCGGTGGTCGACGGCATGCGCGTGGAGGTCGTGACCGACGACAGCAGCGGGATGCCCGGAGCACCCGGATCATCGCCCGGAGCCGCCGGCCCATGAAACGCATTATCGGCTGGTTCGTCGGCAATCCCGTCGCCGCGAACCTGTTGATGATGATCCTCATCGTCGGCGGGCTGATCTCCGTCTTCCAGCTTCGCCAGGAGGAAATGCCTGCCATCGATCTGGGCATCATCGAGGTGACCGTCACGTACCTGGGCGCCGCGCCGGAGGAGGTGGAAAACGGGGTCAGCCTGCGAATCGAGGAAGCGCTGGAGGGCATACAGGGCGTCGACCGGATCACCTCGACCTCCAGCGAAGGCCGCAGCCGGGTCGTGGTGGAAATCGAGGAAGGCGCCGACCGGGTTCAGGTGCTGAACGACGTCAAGAGCCAGGTGGACGCCATCATCACGTTTCCCGTGGAGACGGAACGGCCCATCGTCTCGCTGCTGACCCTGCTCAACGACGGCATGGAAATCGCCATTTACGGGAATGCCGACGAACGCACCCTGAAGGAGCTGGCCCTGGAGATGCGCGAGGAGATCGCAGCGCTCCCGGGAATCTCCAGGGTCGAGGTGACCTACGTGCGGCCCGACGAGATCTCCATCGAGGTGTCCGAGGAGACCCTGCGCCGGCTGGGCTTGACGTTCGACCAGGTGGCCGATGCCGTGCGGCGCACCTCGCTGGACATGCCGGGCGGGTCGATCAGGACCGGGGCCGGGGAAATCATGCTCAGGACCCAGGGGCAGGCCTATCGCGGCGAGGACTTCCGGGACATCGTCGTGCTGTCGCGCGAGGACGGCACCCGCGTGTTCCTGGACGAGGTCGCGAACATCGTCGACGGCTTTCAGGAAGGCGATACCCAGGCCCGCTTCGACGGCCTGCCCGCCGCGATGATCAAGGTTTACCAGGTCGGCGACGAAGACGTCGTGGAGATCGCCGAACAGGTGACGGCCTACGTGGAGGAGGCGCGCCTGCGCATGCCCGACGGGATCGAATTGACCATCTGGCAGGACGAGTCCCAGGTGCTCAGGGACCGGATCGACATCCTCCTGGGCGCCGCCGCGAGCGGGCTGGTCCTGGTGCTGATCCTGCTGACCCTGCCGCTGCAGTTTCGACTGGCCATGTGGGTGGCGGCGGGCATTCCCATCGCCATGCTGGGCACGATCGCCGTGTTCGGCGCGGTGGGCATCACCATCAGCACGCTATCGGTCGTGGGGTTCATCCTGGTATTGGGCATCGTGGTTGACGACGCCATCGTCGTGGGCGAACGGGTGTTCTCCCACGAGCGCCACGGCAAGGACAGGATGACCGCGGCCGTGGAGGGCACCGCGGAAGTGGCCGTGCCCGTGATCTTCGGGGTCATCACCACCGTTGCGGCGTTCATGCCGCTCATCTTCACCCCGGGCGATATAGGTCAGCTCTTTTCGGTCATCGGATACGTGGTCGTGATCTGCCTCGTGTTCAGCGTCATCGAATCCCAGTTCATCCTTCCGGCGCACCTGGCCCATCGCAAGATCGACGACCCGGACTCCGCCGGCAGCGGCCTGGCCGGCCGCTGGAGCCGGTTCCAGAGCAAAATCTCCCATGGGATGGAGCGCTTCGCCCATGACACGTTCGGGAAGGCGTTGGAACGTATTCTGGAGTGGCGCTACGTCACCCTGACTACCGGCTTCGGAATACTGTTGATCACGCTTTCGCTGATCGGCAGCGGTCGGGTCGAGGTACTGTTCCTTCCAGCCACGGAAGGCGACAACCTCGTCGCCCGGCTGGAAATGCCGGAAGGTATCGACGTGGCCGAAACGGCCCGGGCGGCGCGGCAGATCGAGGCGGCGGCGATCGAACTCAAGGCCGAACTGGACGCCGCCTACCCGAATTTTTCCGGGTCGCTCATCCAGCATGTCTTCTCCTCGGTGGGCCAGCCCCTGGGCGGGCGCTTCAGGGCCGCCCCGCAAAGCCACACGGCGGAACTGGTGCTCGCCCTTCTGCCCTTGCGCGAGCGCGGCAACATTTCCGTCACCGACATGGCCGAACGGTGGCGCGAACTGACCGGACCGATCTACGACAGCGTGACGCTGCCCTTCGGG
>VYEH01000084.1:9911-15789 GCA_009843005.1 Pseudomonadota bacterium
CCTTCGGGACGTCCGGGCTCGCGAGCGGGGATGCCATCTCGATCCAGCTTCAGGGCCGCAACGTCAACGACCTGGCGCTCGCCGCGGCGGAACTGCGCGGCGAACTGGCGCGTTTCGACGGCGTCGTGGATATCTCCGATTCGTTCCGCTCCGGGAAGCAGGAGGCGAAACTGTCGCTGCGTCCCGAGGGGCGGCTCCTTGGCCTGACCCTGAACGACCTGGCGCGGCAGGCGCGGCAGGCCTTTTACGGCGAGGAGGTCCAGCGCGTCCAGCGCGGTACGGAGGACATCCGCGTCATGGTCCGCTATCCCGAACCGGAGCGGCGTTCGCTGGGCGACCTGGAAGACATGCGGATTCGCGCCGCCGACGGCACGGAGATGCCCTTTGCAGCGGTGGCGGATTTCACCCTGGGCAGGGGCTATTCGGACATCACCCGGGTGGACCGTCAGCGCGTGGTCACGGTGCGCGCCGACGTGGACAGGGACATCGTCTCCGCCGAAGCCGTGCTCGGTAGCGTCATGGCCGACGCCCTGCCGAGAATCCTGTCCGGCTACCGCGGCATCGGCTTCTCCCTCACCGGCGAACAGGAAGCGCGGGACGAATCCTTCACGGGCCTGATAAACCTGATACCGATCGCGCTGCTGATGATCTACGCGCTGCTGGCCATTCCGCTGCGTTCCTACCTGCAGCCGCTGGTGATCATGAGCGTGATTCCGTTCGCCTCGGTGGGCGCCGTCATCGGGCACATGGTGATGGGCTGGTCCATCCTGACCGCTTCCATCCTCGGGTTGATCGCTCTGGCGGGCGTGGTGGTGAACTCCAGCCTGGTCCTGGTGGACTACGCCAATCGGCAGCGGCGCATGGGCGCCGATGCGTACACGGCCGCGCACCGATCCGCCATCGTGCGGTTTCGCCCCATCGTCATCACGTCGATCACCACGTTCGCGGGACTCCTGCCGCTGATGACCAACACGAATCCTGCCACGGCGTTCGTCGTGCCCATGGCCATCTCGCTGGCCTGGGGCGTGATCTTCGCCACGGTGATCACGCTGTTCCTGGTGCCGTGTATTTACCTCATCCTGGAGGATTTCTTCCCGTCGAAGATTGGGCTGCGGTACAGCCACTGATCCGCGGCTGCCGCCAATTCCTCAATAGATCCCGACAACCGCGGACCTGACCCTTTGCGTCTCCCCGAAATCCGTCCACGCGAAGACCAGTCGCGTTCCATCGAACACCATCTGTGGGAAGTCCAGCGGGCCCGCGGTGTCGATGGTTGCGACGGTGACGGGTTCGCCGAATTCGCCGTCTCCGTCAATCAATCGCAGCACCAGCGCGAGGCCGTCCGCTTCGCTGCGAAGCCAGCTCACCGCCGTCTCGCCGTTGGGCAGCGCCGCTATATCGACGTGGCCGTAGCTGCCGCTGGAATCCAGGTCCATGGCGTCGCCGAAGGTGTGTCCGCCGTCGTTCGAGCGTACGACGCGGACCAGCGGGCGGTTGTCCGCGGCGCTGAACCACGCCACGGCGACCTGGTCGTCGCGGGCGGCGATGGCGGGGCCGTTGATGGGACAGGCCTCGAGCACCCAGTTGTCGGGCGCCAGCGTGATCGGGGCCTGCCATCCGTCCGCGGTCAGGCGGCGCACGACGATGTCGCGCACTTCCGACGTTGTCCGGTCCCGGAAAGCCAGCAAGGCGTCGCCGCCGAGCAGCGCCACGTCGGTCTGGCAGCAGTCGCAGGCCAGCGGGTCGAGTTCCCCTGACGACAGGCGCTCGCCAGCCACGTCGAACCGGGCATAGCGCAGGCTCATGCCCAGCGGTTCGCCGGCTTCGTTCTCGAAGGCGAACTCGCCGTCCACGATCATGTTGCGGCCGTCGAGCCAGACCGCGGCCAGGCCATCCTGCCAGGGGAAGAGCGTGACGAAGCCGTGCTCGGTGTCCGTTCCATCAGTATGCAACAGGAATGGTTCGCCCCAGGTAGCGCCGCCATCGGTGGATATGGACATCACGGCGTCGTAGCCGAAGCCCTGTGCCTGGTAGACCAGCCAGTGGGCAGCAAGGACATCGCCCGCGATGGGCGTGACCGAGGGAAAGTCGGCCCAGTTGACGAACCAGTCGTCGCCGGTGGCCACGGTGCCCGGCGTCGACCACGCATCGCCGGTGCTCGTAGACACCCGCAGGGCATAGCTGTCTCCGGCGGGTTCGAGCCAGCTCAGGACCGCGGCGCCGTCCTCGCCCAGGTCGAGATGCGGCTGCGCGCTACCCTCGGCCGCGGCCACCGCCAGTTCCCGGGGCGGCTGCGGATCAGCCGACGGGCCGGCGCAGCCTGCGAGCACAACACTCGCAAGCGTCGCCGCGGCAAGCGCGGTCTTCCTGGTCATTGGAAGTGTCCTTACTTTTCGAGATTGCGCGGACAGTATAGGGAATCCGGTTCCCCACTGCCTCGGTTCCGCGCCGCTCCGGTTCTCAAACGTCCCGGTGCTTCACGGCTGCGTCATGGAAGCGAAGGGTGCCGGCCGTGCCACGGCGTCGCCTGCTCAAAGGCGTGCGCGTAACGCAGAACGCGTGCATCGCGAAACAGTCCGCCGCAGAGCATCAGTCCCACGGGAAGCCCGTCGCCGGTGAATCCGCACGGCACCGAGATGGAGGGCTGCCCGGTGAAATCGAAGATGCAGGCGTTCTTGCGCCGTTCCTTGTCGTGTTCGGGCGGCTGGGCTTCAATGGGCGCCGCCGCGACGGTCGCGGTCGGCATGGCCAGCACATCGACCCGCTCCAGGACCTCTTCCATGCCTCTTGTGAATTCCTCGCGGAAGCGCTGCGCTTTCTCATAGGCCGCCGGAGAGTATCGAGTCATGGACGAGTAGCGGGCACGAAGAGGCTCGCTGAATGCCTCGATGTCGTCGGCCATGGCCTCCCGGTGAACGTCGACGACTTCGGAGAACGTGGCGTTGGCGGCATCGTAGGCCTCGTGGCAGTCCGGCAATTTCACAGACTCGACCGTGGCCCCGAGTTCTTCGAATACCCCGATGGCTTCCTTGACGATCGATTTGACGTCCTCGTCGCCACCCTCGAAGAAGTAGTCCGTCGGGACGCCGACGACACCGCCGGCGATTGGCGTTTCCATCCGTTCGATCAGGTTGTCGAGCGCCTGCGACACGTCGCCGGGATCGTTCTCATCGCACGCCGCAATCGCCTTGAGCATCAAGGCGGCGTCGCGGACAGAGCGGGTCATCGGGCCCACGTGATCCATGGAGGGAACCAGTTCCAGGACCCCAGCCTTGCTGACCAGCCCGTAGGTCGGCTTGTGCCCTACGCCGCCGCAGCACTGCGCGGGCAGGCGGATGGAGCACCCGGTATCGGTCCCGATCGCCGCAAAGGCCATGCCTGCCGCGACGGCCACGGCGGAGCCGCCGCTGGAGCCGCCGGGATGATAGTCCGGGCGCCAGGGATTCCCGATGGCGCCGAAGAACGGGTTCACCGAGGTCGTGCCGAACGCCAGTTCGTGCAGCCCGGTCTTGCCGAGAAATACAGCGCCGGCGTCGCGGAGGCGCACGATCACGGCCGCGTCCTCTTCAGGCACATGGTCCGAGTAGTACCGGGACCCGTACGTGGTAAGTACGCCCCGGGTATCAACGAGGTCCTTGATTGCCACGGGAATACCGTGCAGCGGCCCCCGGTCCCTGCCCGCTGCCAATTCGCGGTCCGCCTGCCGGGCCTCATCGAGCGCCGCATCGGCGGTGACCGTGATAAACGCATTCAGGAGCCCGTCCAGGAGCTCGACGCGGGCCAGGCACAACCGGGTCAGCTCAACGGCCGATGTCGCTCCAACCCGAATCGCCGCGGCAGCCTGTGAAATCGTTGCGTACTCAAATCCTTTCATCCCTCGTCATGCCTCATGCCAGGAGTTGCTTGCATGCCTTTGACAATACGCGCATCATTTTTCTTGTTCAGCTATTTCAAGGACAAACGATGAACGAAACGCTCGCTTTCGCCTTGGCAATGGCAGGTATCCTCATCGTCGTTGCGCTGCTACTTGCGCAGTCCACACCGGACACCGCGGAACGTGAACACGACGATAGCCCACAGCCGTAAACCGTCTCCATACTTCGGGTGCGTCAAATTGGAGGAGACTGACTAATGGCATCACTTACAATGTTGATTGCGATCATTGCAATCCTCACCGTCTGTGCGGCCCTTTACGGTCTTGCTTTGATCACTGATAAAACCCGCGACAAAACGCCCAAGCCGTAAGCAGTCTCCCTAGACGTTGGCGCCCTGAAGAAACGCTTCTCCAGTTTTCCCATCACGACGCTTCCCGGCATCGACAACGCACCGTACGCCGAAGCGCCCGCCCCCAGCGGCGCGATGCGCTTTGCGAATAGGTGATACGATTTCATCGTGGGGAACCCCGACAGGCTCCCCGGGACTAACTCCCTAAAGGCCCGATTGAGTGAACTATGGGGACCATCGTCAAGGTACTCGGAATAGCGGTCGCGGCGCTGGCCGTGCTGTTCGGCGTCGCTGCGCTGCTTCTGTGGGTGGTATTCGATCCCGACAACGTACGGGGAGAGCTGGAAGCGTTCGTGGCGGAGCGCACCGGACGTGAATTCTACATTGACGACGATCTGGCCCTGACCCTGTACCCGTGGCTCGGTATCGAAACGGGCGCGATGATTCTCGGTCACGCCGCAGGCTTCGGCGACGGGGACTTCGCCAGCGTCGATTCCGCGGTGGCGCGGGTCCGCCTGCTGCCGCTGTTCCGCGGGCGTATGGAGTTCGGCACCGTGGTGCTGGAAGGTCTCGAACTGAACCTGGCCCGCGGCGCCGACGGACGCGACAACTGGTCGGACCTGCTGGGACCGGCCCCCGTGGACGGCACTGACCGCGCGCTGACAAGTTCCGGAGCCACGCCGGACGCTTTGGGCAGCGCCATCAATGAACCCTTTTTCAGCGATGTCGACTTCGCCGGCATCGAGGTCCGCAATGGCATCGTGTTCTGGCGGGAGAACCTCGACGAAGTTCGCTACGTGATCTCGGATATCACCCTGGGAACCGGCCCGATTACGGCAGGAATGCCCGTTGACATTGATGTGGGACTCCAATGGTTGAGCGTACAACCGGCCTTCACGGCGCGACTCGATGGACGGACTTCCCTGGAAGTGGATCCCGAAGCCGCGGGTTACCGGGCGAACGACCTGCGCCTTCAGTTCCGGGTCGAAGACGGCCAGAGCGATGAACGCGCCACGGGCAACCTGCAGACATCGGCGGCGTTCGACAACGCCTCGCGAATCATCAGTTTGGACAATCTGCAGCTTGAAACCGTGCTGACCGATTTCACCGCCGGCACGGAGCCGGTCGACGTCACCGCAATAGCACCGTCTTTGAGCGTAGACACCGCCGCCTGGACGGCGGACGTTCCCGAAGCGGTGACGAACATCGACGGCATCACCGCGCGCTGGCATGTGACCGCTGCGAACCTGGCGGACGAGCCGCTGTTCTCGGGAACCGTGGCGGTTTCGGAGTCGCCCGCTGACGAGTTGCTGGCGTTGCTCGGGGTGGAACATGACGCGTCCCTGGGCGACTTCGATCTCGAGTCGGAAATCCAGCTCGAACCGCTGGCGGGCCGCGTCGCATTGACCGGCCTGACAGGCTCGCTCCTGGACATGGCCGTCACCGGAGATTTCGCTCTCGGCGATACGGACATAGCGGGCGACCTGGAGGCCCCGACGTTCGATCCCGGAGTGCTCTTCAGCGTCCTGCCGCCCGAATGGCTGGCCGGCGCGAACGTCACCGGCATCGAGCAACTGGCCCTCAGCGCCGACTTCGCCGTCAACCGCAACGACGGCAGCGTCTCCCTGCGCGAATTTGCGGCCGCGGCGCCCGG
>VYEH01000084.1:15799-26223 GCA_009843005.1 Pseudomonadota bacterium
TACAACGGACGCATCGTCGCCTCCGGCGTGGACCCGGACGTGCTGGTTGCCGTCTTCCCGGGCCTGCTGCCCGATGCGCTCGGCCCGGAGCGGCTCGGGACCCTGGGAATCGACACGGCATTCGAGTACGACGCGGCAGGATCCATACTCCGCCTCGACCATCTCGCCGCCAGCGCCCTGGGCCTGCAAACGAGCGGCGACTTCACCGTTCGCGATCCCACGGACAGCCCCGAAATCACCGGATCGCTGCGGGTGGCGAATTTCTCCCCGCGCGCGCTCCTGGAGCGCTTTGGCCGGGACGTACCGCCCACCGCCGAGCCGGTTGCGCTGCAATCGGCGACCCTGAGCGCGGACGTCGCCCTCGGCGCGAACCGGGCCGAGTTCGCTGCGCTGCAAATGCGCCTGGACGACAGCAATGTCACCGGCCGCGTCGAGGTCACCGAGTTCGCCGACCCGCACTTCGTATTCGAACTGGACGTGGATCGGATCAACCTCGACCGCTACCTTCAGCCCTCCTCCGAAGCCACGGCCGCGCCGGACCAGGAAGACAAGGGCTTCGACACCGCCGACCTCGCCGACCTGAACCTGGCAGGCCGCATCGGCGCCTCGGAACTTCAGATCTCGGGCCTCAACGTCACCGGCTTTACCACCGGCATCGCTCTCGCCGCGGGCATAGGCCGCATCGAACCGCTGGTGGCCGACCTGTACGGCGGCGAGTTTCAGGGCGGGGCCGAATTCGATGTACGCGCGGGCGGTCCTCTAGTCTCGCTGCAGGGCTCCCTGTATGACGTCGACATCTCGGGACTGCAGACCGGACTCTCCGGAGAACCTGCGCGCACCAGCGGCACGGGCATCGTCGACGTCGAACTCACCGGGATCGGCGACAACCTGGACGAGGTGCTTTCAACCGCGACGGGTTCCATCGAATTTATCCTTCGCGACGGCGCCATGGAGGGATTCAACCTCGACCACACGCTGTGCGATCTCTACAACCAGCTGAGCGGATACCCGCGGCCCGCACCGGCGGCCGTCAACGCCACCCGCTACAGCCTGATGCGCGGCGCCGCCCAGGTCCGCGACGGCATCGCGCAGACCACCGATCTGCTCGGCAACATGGCAACCATCGAAGTCACCGGCGGGGGCCGCGTGGACCTGGTGAACTACGGGATCGACTTCGACCTGGACGCGGAAATGACGACTCCCAATCAGATCCCGGGATGTGAAACCATGGACAGCCTCGTCGGGCGATCGATTCCCGTCGTGGTCGGCGGAACCGTGGCCGAGCCGAGGATCGGCCCCGACTTCGGGGAACTCCTCAGACAGCGCCTGCAGGAGGAAGCCGGCGAAGCCATTATCAACTCGGTGCTGGACCTGTTGAACTAGCGGCCTATACTTGGCTGCACATGAGAATGCATCGGCGCACATTTTCCTTTCTCCCGGCTCTCGCGCTGGGATTGGGCGGCGGCATGGCCGTGCCGGAATCCGCCCGCGGCCAGGGATGGGACCTGGAGTACCCGAAGGCGGAGTTTCATATCGCCCGGCTGATGCCCAGCAGTACCCAGGCGTCTCGAGGCCGGTGGCGGCAGTGGTATGCCATCGACTGGCCGGAAGCCGAGGACCATCTGTCCCAAGGTCTGGAGCGGCTCACCCGGCTCGAAGTGGCCGACGACAGCATTCATGTGCGCACCATCGACGACCGCATCTTCAATCACCCCTGGCTGTTCGCGCAGCAGGTCGGCCAGTGGACGCTCTCCCATGAGGAAACCGATCGCTTGCGGGAATACCTCATGCGCGGCGGCTTCCTTGTGGTCGACGATTTCCATGGCATCTACGACTGGGACCACTTCAGGGACACCATTCAGCGCGCGCTGCCCGAATACCCCATCGTCGATATCCCGGACGAAGATCCCCTGCTGCACGTGCTCTACGACCTGGACCGCAACACCCAGATCCCGGGCGCCAGGCACCTGTACCGCGGACCCGGCGGCCAGATCATGGCGCAGTTACCCGGCGGACCGCCCCAGTGGCGGGGCATCTACGACGAGCAGGGCCGGCTGATGGTGGCCATCAACTACAACATGGACATGGGCGACGCCTGGGAGCACGCCGACGATCCCTGGTACCCGAACCCCATGACCGCGCTGGCCTACCGCTTCGCAATCAACTACATCATCTACGCGATGACGCACTGATCGGGCCACCGGTCGAACCGTCATGGGCGAATTCCCGATCCTCCTGACTGCCGCGGCCGTTGTCGCGTTCATCCTTCTGGCGCCGCGGCTGCGGTCCGCACTCCGAAGCGGGTTTCGCAGCGGCGTCCAGGGCGACATCGTCGGCCGCCTCCGAAGCGCTTTACGCAACGGCTTTCGGGGCGGCAGGACACACCACCGTGGAATCGACGTGGAATCGGACCTGCTGAGCGCCTGCGGCGGCGACAGGGGGACGATGGAACGGCTGATTCGCTACGAACTCGACCGCAAACCCGAGCTCGAGCGCACCGGCGCAGCACTCATGGCCCTGTCGAGGCTGCGCGCGGACCGGCGCTGACCGGCGCCTCGGTTTCGCTGCGATGCTCGAAGACTCTGGCCCTCAGGGATTCGGCGATCCAGGCGTTCAGGCTGGTTCCGTCCCGAACCGCTTCCAGGTAAGCATCGCGATGTAGATCCGGGTCGATGCGAAGAACCAGCTTGCCGGAAAACGGCTTGTCCGGATCGCATCCCGATTCCGCGCATTGTTCAAGATAGTCGTCGATCGCTTCGTGGAACGCCTGCTCGATGTCGCCCGCCGTGCCGGCCTCGAAGGAAATGACGTCGCGCGTATTCAGCACCCGCCCGTGCAGAATCCTGTCCTCCTCATTGAAGGAGACGAGCGCCTCGTAGCCTTTGTATCTCATGGAGTAACACCTGCTGCCTTGAAGAAATCCCGCAGATCACGCACTTGATTGTGGGTGAGTATTTTACTCCGCGCGACGTGCGTTCAGCCGCCGCACCAGCGATACGCTCATGACGATGAGGATGGGAATGACCGGCAGGGAACCGATCACGGTCAGGGACTGGACCGCCGACAGGCTTCCGGACAAGGTCACGCCCAGGGTCATCAGGAACAGGACGGATATCCAGGCCAGGCGCATCCGCAGTTGCGGTTCCTGGCTGGCGCGAAGGTTTTTCGAGCAGACGCAGGCCGCCACGAAGGCCGCCGAATCCATGGTGGTTGCATAGAAGACGATGCACAGGACGATGAAGAAGACCAGGCTGAGATTCCCGAACGGCAGGTGTCCGGCGATCGCGGCCGTGACGGCGTAAAGGCCGCTGTCCCGCAGGATATCGCTGAGCGGCAACACGTTGTTCAGCTCCAGGTGCAGGGCGAAGGCGCCGGTGATCGACATGTAGGTCAGGGTGCCGAGCGATCCCCAGCCGATGGTGCCCAGCACCAATTGGCGAATGGTCCTGCCGCGCGAAATCCTGGCGATGAACAGGCCCACGAAGGCTGCGAAGGCGATCCACCAACCCCAGTAGAACACGGTCCAGGTCTCGGTAAACCCGGTCTGGCCGATCGGATCGGTCCAGAGGTTGGTGTGGAAGAAGTTGTCGGCCATCAGTCCCAGGCTGTTCACGATCATCTTCAGGATGAACAGCGTCGGACCGACCACCAGGATCACGAGCAACAGAAGGATGGCCAGGACCATGTTGAAGTCCGCCAGCTTCTGGATGCCGCGTTTCAGGCCGCGCAGGGTGCTGGCGCCGAACAACAGGACCCACACGGTGAGGACCGCGACCTTGACGGGGATGCTGTCCTGAAGTCCGGTCAACTCCGCAAGCAGCGCCGAAACCAGGGGCACGCCTATGCCGAGCGAGGTCGTGGTGCCGGCGATGATGCCGAGCACGATGAAGACGTCGATGACGACCTTCCAGGTGGAGTGCCCGAAGCGTGGCAGAGCGGCCGCGCTGGCCTCGCCGATTCGCAGGAAGCGCGCGCGCTCGACGTAGAGCGTGTAGGCGATCGGCACGGCCGGCAGGGCATAGAACGCCCAGGGAATGATGCCCCAGTGGAGCATCGGGTACATGTGTCCCCATTCGTAGGCTTCGCTGGAATGAGGCGCGATGCCCAGCGGGGGCGTTTCGAGATAGTAGATCGGTTCGCCGAACCCCCACGCCACGGTGCCCGCCCCGATCCCGGCGGTGAACATCATGGCCACCCAGTGAGGCGTGGAGAATTCCACGGGTTCGTCGGCTCCGCCCAGCTTGACGTTTCCGTGCGGCCCAAACGCCAGCCAGAGGCAGAAACCCAGCGCAACCATGCCGAAGGCGAGGTACAGCCAACTGAAATTGGTCCCTATGGCCGCATTGACCGACTGCGCCCAGACACCGGTTTCCTCGGGCGAGGCCAGGAACGCGGCCGCGAACAGGCCCGCGATGGCGATGGAGGGAACCAGAACGGCGGGTTCCGCCGAAGGCCGGCCCGTGGCCGATGACCGCTCCGTGGCCGAAGGCCGGCCGGTGGCGGCAGGTGTCACGGGGCCAGTGTCGATACGCCCGGCATGCCGGCCGACGATGCGACCGGTGCGGCCCGCGCCGGCCCACCGCCGGCGAGCCGTTGCGTGAGCCAGCTCAGGTCATCGCCGCTCTCCACGAGCGCCTGCACCGTGGGGCTCGTGTCGAGCGCATCGGCGTGGAGGGGTTCGGCCCTGAGCTTCAGATGGGCGAACATCGTGCGATCGTCGCCGGTGACCGACCGCGCCCGGAACTCTCCGTCCCCATTCGATACGAACGGGGCCGCAAACAGCTTCAGGCGCACGGAACCGCTGACGTTTCCCCCAATGACAAGGATACGGTCATTGTGCTCCTCGACCCTGATCGTGATGTCGCAGTGAGAGCGGACCCCCTCGCCGAGGTTCCTGCGCCGCTCCCCGATCGAGACGTACGCCGAGCGCCGCGCGGAGCACAGCAGGTCGCCCGGCTCGATCGGCATCTCGCCGACGTCGTAGGCGACGTAAGCGGCGTCCGGTTCATCCCCGTCGCGCGCTTCGATCGCCTGGTCGATGTAGACGTAGTGCGCGATGTGGCGCTTGAACAGGTCTTCCTCGCCCAGGCCGCCCTCGCACATGACCCACGATATGAACGCCGCCGACCATGGATCTTCCCAGCGCGCTCCGGCGCCGTACCGTCCGGTCCAGACATCGTTCTGCCTGTCGAGGATCCACCAACCATCGTCCGTCACGGCCCAATAGCCCGCGATCGAGTCCGCCACGCGCGCCGCTTCCATCTGTTCGAGCGGCGAACGCGGGGGGCGCGGGCCGGTGCGCCGTGGCCGCGGCTCCTCCGGGATTGTCTGGTCGAGGACGCTGAATCCGAAGAAACCCCATTCCTGCACGGCGATGTCGACGATCCTGCGCCTGAGCTCGTCCGTCGGCATCATCCGGCACGCACGCTCGACGACCCGCATGCGGCCGGGCTCGCCGGTCACGCGCTCGGCCGGGGGCATGACGTCCAGCCGCTCGGGCTCGAGTCGGTCCAGGTGGATCTGCTGTGCATTCGCGCCGGAGGCCGAAGTCAGCGCAACGGCCAGGGCAAGCAGAATTTGTTTCGTGAAATCAATGCGGTGGATCATCGCGGCCTAAATCTAACAGATTTGACCGCAGAAACGGAAACGAGCGGGATTTTGAGGCATTCCGAATCCTTAACAGTTCCGGCAACATCGGTGCAGTCAAGGCAGCAGCGAAAACGGATCGACGCGGGCGTCGAGAATCCTCGCGCCCCAGTGCAGGTGCGGCCCTGTGACCCTTCCGGTCGCGCCGGCCAGCCCGACGACCTGCCCCCGTTCCACGAAATCGCCCACCTCCACGAGGATCTCCGAAAGGTGCAGGTACACCGTGTACAGGCCCAGCCCGTGGTCGACGAACACCGCGTTGCCGTTGAAGAAGAAGTCCTTGGCCAGCACCACGCGGCCGGCATTGGAGGCGTGGATTTCCGTGCCGGTCGACGCGCTCAGGTCGGCGCCGGAATGCGGCGCCCGCGGTTCGCCGTTGAAGATGCGGCGGTGGCCGAAGTTGCGCCCGTCCCGGGCGCCCGGGATCGGCACGATGAAGGGTTCGTCCCAGTAGGCAGTCGGCGTCAGGGTCGCGTAGACGGCGCCGATCTCGCGGGACTCCCTGGCCGCGCGCTCCTGGTTTTCCGGACTGAGTTGCACGAATCCCGGCGCCACCGTGAGTTCGGTGGTCGGATAACTCATGCCCAGCACCTCGACCGACTCGGGTTGCGTCACGACGCGCCCGTCGGCATAGGTCATGGTCACTTCCACCGGGTAGTCCCCCGCCGACACATCCAGATCGACGCCGATGACCGTAAACCAGCGATCATCGTCGCGCACGAAGGGCACGCTTCGCTCCGACCACTCGATGGCGACGGATTCGAGACCTTCCAGGTGCGGAACTTCGAGCTGCAGCGCCTGACCCTGACTGGCGCTCAACGCAGCCATGAACAACAAGGCTGTCGCCTCCATAGGAACTCCCCTCAGACACTCCCACGAGGGCTATTTTATCCGAATTGGGCAGTTGACTCCCGGATCGGCCGTGAAGTCTGTTGATCGGCGCCGGCGACTACTGGTCAAATCCGCCGCTGTATTCGTGCGGTGTTGGAGAGACGGCGCGGAGATTGGGCCACTCCCTGTGCGGGCTCCAGTCCGGGGCGGTTTCGTCGTCGGCCGTGACCGTCACCTTCACTTCCAGCGTCGAGCCGCCGCCGCCCAGCACGGTGCCGCGGGTCGGGCAGGCGTCAGCGTAGTCGCGGCCCACCGCGACGGCGACGAAGCGATGATCAGCCAGGGTGTCGTTGGTGGGATCGATCCCCACCCAGCCGGCATCGGGGATGAAGAACTCGCCCCAGCAATGGCTGGCGCCTGGCAGGGACTGCTCCCCTTCCCTGCCCTCCCGGTGGATGTATCCGGACACGTATCGGCCGGGCACGCCCCACGAGCGCGCGATGGCAAGCATGACGTGGGTGTAGTCCTGGCAGACGCCGCGGCCGGTTTCGAGAATGTGCTCCATCGGCGAATCCACGGCGGTGCTGCCGGGATCGTACTGGAATACCCGGTGGAGTCTGGCGGACAGGTCCATCAGGGACGAAAGCGGATCGGCGCCGCGTTCGATGTCGTTGGCAGAGGTGAACGCCTCGAGCGCATCGCTGAACCGCACGTACCGGCTCGGTTCAAGAAACTCCCAGCCATCCACCGGATCGATTGCGGCCTCCAGTGCCTTCCAGCCGTCCGATCCCGGATGCTCCGGTAACGGCGGGGCATCGGCAGCCTCCACCCTCACGCGCGAGTGCACCACCGTGGCGCCATGCCTGCGATGCACGTTGAACAGGTGACAGCGGTTGCCGAACGGATCCTCAAGCTCCGTCAGCGCCGCGTACGGGTCGACGTGGAGGTTGAACTTCAGCACACGCTGCCTGCCGTCGTCGCGAGGGCGCAGTCTCAGCAGCATTAGGCTGCCCTGGACCTGGTTGTCGTACTTGTAGCTGGATACGTGTTCGACCAGATACCTGCTGGGCTTCATCGCGGACTGTCCTCTATCTCGTAATTGAAATAGGACGCCTCGATATCCTGGTTGAGGCGCCGGCACGCGCTGCCGATGGTTCCGAGTGTGGCGCGTGTGGCCGCATCGTCTCCGGCGTCCCGGTTCGGCCAGTCGTAGTCGAGGCTCGCCGCGACCCGTCCGGCCCGGCGACGCGCCTCCACGGCCAGAGGCCGCTGCTCGGAAACCACGTCCAGCGAATTGGAAATGTGTTCGAGCGCGTACCGGATGGAATGCGACAGCAGGCGGTCGGAGACCAGGAAATCGATGACCGCACCCGGCTGGAAATCCAGCGAATTGAGGCGGCTGTAGGCGCCTCGGGCAAAGGCGATCTGCAGCAGCGAGCGCCAGTCCGGTTCCACGTGGCGCCTGGCCGAAGGGAAGATCTCCAGTTGTGCGTCCAGCAGCGCCGTCATGTGCTGGGCCCGTTCGACGAATCGGCCAAGCTGCAGGAAGTGCCAACCGTTGTCGCGGTACATGGAATTGTCGGCGATACCGAAGAATCCCCTAATGGAATCCTGGGTGTTCACGAAAAAATTTCCGGCGCGGTCGGTCCAGATGTCCTCCACGCCCAGATCGCGCATGCCCAGGTACAGCAGGTTGAGGCTGGTCCACATTTCATTGCCGATGACGTTGCGGACCTGGCGGGCGTTCTCCCTTGCGGCAGCGATGCAGTTGCGGATCGCGTCGGCATTGTTCGGCTCGAACGTCAGGTCATCCGTCAGGGTGTAGGCGTCGGCGAACATGAAATCGTCGTCGTCGCGGTTCGATCCCAGCCGGCCCCCGAGCGGCTCCCGGCCGAGACTCAGGTACAGGCGCAACCAGGTCCGATCCAGTTCCTGCACCGTCCGGTCCTGCAGGGCCCGGTACTGGATCTGGACCAGGCGGCAGCCGTGCCCGGCGCGCTCGAGATAGCGGCTGATCCAGTAGAGTCCCTGAGCGTTGCGCGACAGCATGCCGTTTCCCTGACCCGTTAGCCCTGATCCGTTACCCTGGCCCGTGACTCTGACCCACTACTCGGGCAACACCCAGAGATCCTTGCCCCCGCCGCCCTGGCTCGAGTTGACCACGAGGGAGCCCTCCACCAGCGCCACGCGGCAGAAGGCCCCGGGGACCAGCCGCGTCTCGTGGCCGGTGAGCACGAAGGGCCGAAGGTCGACGTGTCGGGGCGATGCGCCCTTTTCAGTCAGGCAGGGTGCGCAGGACAGGTCCAGCACCGGCTGCGATATGAAATTGGCGGGATCCTTTCGCAATTCCCTTGCGTACGCGTCTCGCTCGGCTTGCGTGGACGCCGGACCCACGAGCATGCCGTATCCGCCCGACTCCCCCACCATCTTGACCACCAGGTTTTCCAGGTTGTCGAGCGTGTACTCCAGACCTTCCGGATTCCGGCACAGATGCGTATCCACGTTGGCCAGCAGCGGCTCCTCGCTCAGGTAGTAGCGGATGATGTCCGGCACGAAGGCGTAGACGCTCTTGTCGTCGGCAACCCCGGTGCCCGGCGCGTTGGCGATCACCACATTGCCCAACCGGTAGGCGTAGAACAGGCCCGGTACGCCGAGCTGCGAATCCGGCCGGAACGCCAGCGGGTCCAGGAAGTCGTCGTCCACCCGGCGGTAGATCACGTCCACCTTGCGCAGTCCGCTGATGGTGCGCATGTAGACGAAGCCGTCGTGGACCAGCAGGTCCCGGCCCTGCACCAGTTCCACGCCCATTTCCCGGGCGAGGAACATGTGTTCGTAGAAGGCGGAATTGTGGACGCCCGGCGTCAGCAGCACGATGCACGGGTCGGCGATGGCCCGGGGCGCCAGTTCCGACAGCGTCTGCCGGAGCAGCGCGCCGTAATGCTCGATGCCCCTCACCCTGTACTGCCTGAACAGCTTGTTGAGGCTCGCCCTCATCGCGCCCCGATTCGCCAGCATGTAGGAGACGCCCGAAGGCACGCGCAGGTTGTCTTCCAGCACCATGAAGCCGTCGACCGTGCGCACCAGGTCGGTCCCGCACAGCGCGACGTAGATGCCGCGCGGCACGGAGACGCCGCGCATCTCGATCCGGTACTGCGGGCAGCCCAGGATCATGTCCACGGGAATGACGCCGTCCGTGAGGATCCTGCCGCGCCCGTAGATGTCGGCCAGGAACAGGTTCAGCGCCCTGATCCGCTGGCGCAGGCCGCGTTCGATGAAGTCCCAGGTGGCGGCGTCGACGATTCTCGGCAGCACGTCGATGGGGATGATCCGCTCCTGCGCGCCCTCCTCCCCGTAGACCGCGAAAGTGATCCCCTCCTGCAGGAACGATCGCTCCGCACGCTCCTGCATGGCGGCGATCTCCTCCGGCGCCATGCCGCCGAGCACCTTGAAGAGTTCGCGGCAGTGGTCGCGGGGCGCGGCGTCGGCCTCGAACATCTCGTCGTAGAAGCGAGAGTCGTAACGGTAATTCGCGAACAGTGGCTGTTCCGGCGCCGGTCCGTCGCCGGTCAGTGGCGAGCTTGGCATTTGTTTACTGTCGCTTATCGTCGGCCGATTGGAGGATGCCCTCCATCGCCTCCCGTCACGCCTGATATGCACTCTAGTATCATGCAGGGTACAGGATTATGTACGGGATCGGACAAGAAATGAACAGAATCAGAGTCTTGCGCGTATTGGCAGCCAACGTTTGCCTGGGCGGCGTTCTTGCGTCCTCCTCAAGCCTCGCTCACCACGCCCTCATCGCTTACGACAACAGTCGGACCATTGAAATGCGCGGTGTCATCGAGGAGGTTTTCTGGGCGAATCCCCACGTTCGCCTGGGCGTGCGGGCGGCTGACGACACCGTCTGGGACCTGGAGGGCCCGCCCGTGAACCGGATGGAGCGGGAC
>VYEH01000204.1 GCA_009843005.1 Pseudomonadota bacterium
CGACGCTCCTGTAGTGTGGTACTGTCAGTCTTCGAATCGATGCCGAGCCAACCGGTCTCGCACAGGATCTGGCCGATGGCGCCGCCCAGGCTGTCGCCGGGTCCCAGCACGATCACGCATTCCGGCGCGAACTCGCGCAGGCCGACGCGGATCGCCGCGGAGAAATCGTAGGGTTCGACGATCTGGGCGCCCAAGGTGTAAGCCCATAGCGCCTTCCGCGGAGCCGCCCCCGGCCGCCAGATGCAGCCGCGGCCGTCGATCAGCGGCACGCTCGGCGAACGGAATCGATTCGGGCTCAGCAGATCGCTCGCCGCGTCGCGAACGCGCTGCATGAGCGGTGAGTGGTAGGCGCCGTGATTTTCCAGGCGCATGGGAAATCGGCCCGGGCCCTGCGGTCCTTCCCGTTGCAGGAAATCCAGCGCGGCGGAGGTTCCCGCCATCACGCTGATACCGCCGAGCATGACCGACGGGTAGAGTTCGCACCCCGGACGCTGCCGGATTGCGCCCACCGCCGCATCGAGTGCGCCCCGTCTGACGGCATCGGGGCGCCATTCTTCATCGGTCAGCGGGAACACGAGCTGCCCGCCAACGCGGTGCCGGTGGGTCAGATTGCCCATGGTGTTGACCAGGTTGGTCGCGTCGTCGATTCCAAGTACGCCGCCACAGGCCAGTGACGTGTACCAGCCCAGCGAATTTCCGGTCACCGCGACCACCTTGATGGCATCGCGGTCCGGCGAACGGAAATCGGCGAGTGAACAGGCAAAGGTCAGCAGCGATGCGTTGTCGCCGCGCGAATAGGTTGCGAGACTGTAGCGCTTCGCCCCGTCGAGCTCGCTGACGGTCCTCTGACCTGCCTGTGCGCGCCACGCGTCGACCCGCTGGATCAGGTCCCGCTCGCCGGCATGATTGCGCAGCAGGTACCCGAGTTCGGACCGGGTATAGGCGCCGCGACCCGGACACACGACGAGGGCGGATTTCCTCGCTGCGGGCATGGGGTCAGACATCGCCGGCGGGCCGCGACCCAACGCACTCGAGGGCCCGTGCGACGATCGACTCCCGGCTGGGGAGCGTCAGCGTCGAGGCCAGGCCGATCGGAATGAACGAATCGTCCGCCGTCACCCGGGCCGTGCGGATGCCCGGCCGCCGCTCCGCAAACATCGCCATCAGCGACTCGCTCTGCGAGCCGGTCCGCCGGCACTCGTCCACGATCAATACTCTTGGGCAGTCCGCGACGGCAGTGAGTATGGCCTCCTCCGGCAGCGGCGCCAGCCAGCGCATGTCGATGACGCGGGCTTCGACACCGTGATCCTCCCGCAGCCTTTGCTGCGCCTGGCGCGACAGGTAGTAACCGTTGCCGTAGGTGACGATCGCCAGGTCCGTGCCCCGGCCCTCGACATGCACCTCGCCAAGCGCGACGGCCGATCCCTCGCCAGGCGTTTCGTAGACGGATGTCCAGCCCTTGTCCCCGGGTTCGTGCAGATCCCGGGTCATGTAGAGGGCGATAGGCTCCAGAAATGCGACCACCCGCTGCTCCTCGAGCGCCAGCCGCACACATTCGCGCATCATCGCCACGGCGTCGCGGCCATTGCTGGGGCAGGCGATGACGATGCCGGGAATGTCGCGCAATACCGCGATGCTGTTGTCGTTGTGGAAGTGGCCGCCGAAGCCCCGCTGATAACCCAGCCCTGGAATGCGAACGATCATCGGATTCGTATATTGCCGGTTGGAGAAGAAGCTCAGGGTCGCCGCCTCTCCCCGCAATTGATCCTCGGCATTGTGAAGATAGGCCAGGAACTGGATTTCTGGGATCGGCAGCAGGTTGTTGTGCGCCAGCCCGATCCCGAGGCCGAGGATGCTCTGCTCGTCGAGCAGCGTGTCGATGACCCGGTCTGCGCCGAAGCGTTGCTGAAGCTTGAGAGTGACTCCGTAGACGCCGCCCTTCCTGCCCACGTCCTCCCCGGCGATGACGATGTTCCCGTGCTTCAGCATCAGGTCGGTGAGGCCCCAGTTCAGCAGCCGGGCCATGTGCTGCGGCTTGCCCATGAGGATGCGGTCTTCGGAAAATGCCGCGGCGCGTGCCTCGGCGGTTACTTCAACTTCCGGCCAGCTATCCCTCCGTCGCGGAACCAGGCTTGCCATGACCTGCCGTGGCGTTGCGAGTTTCGGTCTCCGCACGGCTTCCTCGGCCATCCTGGCGAGCGTCTCCTCGACGCCGTTGTAGGTCTCGAGCACGTCGCTGCCGGTGAGGAGGCCGTTGTCGATCAACGTCGCGGCGGTATGCAGGAGCGGGTCCTGATTCTCAATGGCGGCAATCTCTTCCCGAGTGCGATAGGAGGTCTGCACGTCAGTGCCCGCATGCCCCTGCAGGCGCACGCAGTGCATATGCAGGAACACCGGCTTGCGTTCCCGGCGTACCCAGGCCTCGGCCTCGACCGCGGCCTTGTAGGTTGCAAGGACATCCAGGCCGTCGACCGGCATGTAGCGCAACACCGACCCGTCCGCAAACCGGGCCCGGATCCATCCCTCGGGCGACCGAACCGAGATACCGATACCGTTGTCCTCGCAGATGAACGCGATCGGAACCTCGACCCCCTGGTAGGCGTGCCAGCAGGCCGAATTGATCGCTCCCTGTGCGGTGGAGTGATTCACCGAAGCATCGCCGAACGAGCAGATGACAGCACTGTCGCCGGGCAGGTTCGTATCGGCAAATCCGATGCGCTCCGCCAGGCCGATGCTCAACGCGGCGCCGACGGCCTTCGGTACGTGCGAGGCGATGGTGCTCGTCTGCGGAGGAATATTGAGGGGCTTGGATCCCAGTACCTTGTGACGCCCCGATGCAATCGGATCCTCGGACGAGGCCGCCAGGCTCAACAACAGGTCCCAACCGGGCGTCTGTCCGGCAACTTGCTTCGATCTGTGTATCTGGAACGCGGCGTCGCGATAGTGCAGGAACGCCATATCGGTGAGACGGAACGCATCGGCGAACACTGCATTGCACTCGTGGCCCGAGCTGCCGACCGTGTAAAACCCTTCGTTCACGGCCCGTAGTTTGCACGCCATCCGATCGACCTGGCGGCTGAGGACCTGCGAATGGAAAATCTCGACCAGTTGTTCACCGGTCACCCCGGCGTCGGCGGGTGTCAGGCGCGAACCGTAGTCGCCAAGCGCGCCGGCGCTGACCCGCGCCAGGAACTTGGCATGGACGTTGTCCTTGATCCGGACTTCCCGGATAGCTCTGCGTTTCGTACCCGGCTCAGGGCTCCGCCGCGTCCTTTTATCCCGCGCAACGCTGGCCACATAGCTCATGGTTCATGAGTATACGGCGAAACCTATGCGCCGGTTTCCAACGATTTGACAGAAATTCATGCACTTACCGCAAGAACACCGCTGGAGTTGACCGTATTGGTTCGGCAACTTTTTGCTCAACCCGGGTTTCGTGAGTTCCGGCAGCCTGAGGCGGCTGCAGCATGCCGAATCCTGCTAGTCGCCGGTGTAGGAAGGTTCGCGCCGATCGATGAGCGCCGCCACGGCTTCGCGATGATCGGCCGTCTCATGGACGATGGCCTGGAAGGCGGCGGAAAGCTCGAGCACGTCGTCCAGCCGCTGCCGCTGAGCCTCGCGCAGGAGACGCTTGGTCAATCGCAGCGCCCGGGCCGGGTTGGCGGCGATCCGCCCGGCGAGCGCCATCGCCTCGTCCATCAGCCGGTCATCCGCCACCACCCGGGAAACCAGGCCCATGCGCTCAGCCTGCTCTGCGGAATAGCGATCCCCGGTGAGAAGCATTTGTGCGGCCGTGGAATGACCCACGGCCTGTTGCAGCAACCAGGCGCCGCCGTCGCCCGGGACGATCCCCACCTTGATGAAGCTGGCCGAAAATATCGCGCTCTCGGCTGCGATGCGGATATCGCAAAGGCAGGCCAGGTCGCAGCCGAGGCCCACGGCATGACCGTTGACCGCGGCGATCATGGGCACTTCGATTTCGTACAGCGTGCGAACGACTCGCTGCACGCCGCGCCGGTAGTTCGTGCGGGTCGAATCCGGCTGCTCCAACGGTCCGATGCCGGTGCGCTGCTGGATCGCCCGGAGGTTGCCGCCGGCGCAAAACGCCCGGCCCGCGCCGGTCAGGATGCCCACCGAAACGTTTCGGTCCTCGGCCAGCACCTCCAGCGCGTCGACCAGGTCCCGGCAGTCTTCGTGGCTGCCGATCGCGTTCAGCGCCCTTTCGTTCTGCATTCGCAGCACGGCCACGGCGCCGTGTCTTTCGGCCGATACGAAATTACCCATCGAACGGTCCCCTGGGACGAATCCGGAATGTCCCGGTTACAACCTGCGAATGCGGATATTGCGGAAGAAAACCGGATCGGCGTGGTCCTGCAGGCCGATATGGCCCCGGCGCGCCACGCCGAAATGCTCGAAAGGCGGAGCTGAGAACTTGGATGCGGCGTAGCGCTGGCGCCAGTCCTCGGAATCGCGATCGAATTCGACGATCCTTTCGCCGTTGAGCCAGAACTCGACGCGGCCGCCGACGGAAACGATGCGTGCCAGGTTCCACTCGCCCACGGGGCGCACAGTAGTCCGGCTTGGCGCGTAGAGGGCATAGGCCGAGCCCGCGCTCGTCTTGGGCTCGGCTCCGTCCCGGTGGCGGTCGTCGTCGAGGATCTGCATCTCCAGGCCGGTGAGCGACGGGCGCACCATGCCCTCATGCTCGGTCACGTGGAAGAAGATGCCGCTGTTGCCGCCGGCGGAAATCTTCCACTGCAGTTCCAGTTCGAAGTCGGCGAACTGCTCCCTGGTGATGATGCCAACCGAGTCCGGAGAGGTTTTGCGGTCCGGCTGGAATGCGAGCACGCCGTCCTCCACGACCCAGGCCGGGCTGATCGGCCCATCCTTGTTGTACTCGCGCCAGCGATCGAGATCCGATCCGTCGAACAGCCACTGCCAGACCGAGTCGCCGTCTGCCCCGGGCACGGCGGCATCCTGGGCAAAGCCGCTGCCTGCGAAGACGAGCATGGACGACAGGCAGAGGCAGATCTTGTACGAGCTTCTCAACATGGCCGATTCACGCATCGTAGCACGAAGCGGCACTCTAAAGACGCATTCGGCGGTTGGAGCGCCGCCTGTTCGATTCCTCAATCCCCTGATAAGCGGATAACGATGGGGGTTAAGCGGGTTGGGGTGGTCG
>VYEH01000144.1 GCA_009843005.1 Pseudomonadota bacterium
CTCGGACCTGGCGCCGCTTTGGGGCCTGCGGGCACTCGCGCACCTGGACCTTAAGAACAACCGGGTGGAGGACGCCGCCCTGCTCCGCGAAGCGCGGTCGCTGCAGCGGTTGGACCTCGCGGGCAACCGGTTGCGCGACATCTGGGTGCTCGGAGACCTGGAGAAGCTCGTGTGGCTGAATGTATCCGGGAATCCCGTCGCAGACTTCTCCCCGCCCGGACGGCTGACGGGCGTGCGCTGGCTCCTGCTCGACACCGGGGCGCAGCGCACTGACGCAGTGGGCCGGCGCAATGGCGAGCGGATACCGCTGTTTCGGGTCGAGACCACGGACTGAAAGGAGTGCGGCGCGCCAACAGACGAAGCGTCGGGGAATGAAGGCGCCCACATGAGCCAACGGTATGCGTTCGGGCGGATCCTCGCCGCCTTGCACGAGGCGGCGCTCGATTCCGACGCGTGGACCGGCGCCGCCGTGCTGATCCACGAGGCGCTGGGCGTGCACGGCAGCACCCTGGCGTGTGGCGACGGGGAATCGGAAGAGGACTTTCAGCTCTACTTCATGTGGTTCTGCCTGCATGGGGAACGGCGCACGGACCTGGAGCGCCTGTGGTGGGAGACCGGCTTTCCCGCGGACAGGACGGTAACCCGCTGTCGGCATCTCCCTTTCGATCGGACGACTCACATTACCGACCTCTACACCGAAGATGAACTAAGGACAGCCCTGGGATACCACCTGCTGAAGACCCGTGCCCGTGCCGGCAACGCGATCAACATTCGACTCGAAGGCCCGGGCGACTCGCGCATCTTCTGGCAAGTCAACGACCCGTTGGACCGGGACGGCTGGACGTCCGGGAAGCTCGACCGGATTCGGCGGCTCCAACCGCACGTCCGCCAGACCGTGCACGTGCGCCAGGCGCTGGCCGGCGCCGGTGCCCTGGGCGAATCGCTGGCGGGACTGCTCGACGCCACCGGACTGGGCATCGTCCAGCTCAACGCGCGCGGGCGGATCGTGGCGGCCAACGACCGGGCCCTGACGCTGCTGCGGGCCGGCGACACGCTGTTCGACAAGGGCGGTTTCCTGTTCGCGCAAGCTCAGGCGGACGACGATACCTTCCAGGCTGTGCTGGCGCGGGCGCTGCCGCCGTTCGGCGATCGGGGCGAGGGCGGCTCGCTGACAATCAAGCGTCCGGCGCCTCTGCCGCCGCTTGTCGTGCACGTTAACCCGCTGCACCCGCAGGAGGTCTGGTCTCGGGGGTGGCCGGTGGCGGCACTCGTACTGCTCGCCGAACCCGCGCTCGGAACCGGGATCGATCCGGATCTCGCTCAGGCCGTTCTGGGGCTCACCCCTACGGAGAGCCGGGTGGCGGTGATGCTGGCCGATGGACTCAGCGTACGCGAGATCGCCACCGCCCTGGGACGCGAGGCAAGCACGATCCGGTTCCACGTCAAACGCATCTTCGCCAGGCACGGACTCAACCGCCAAGCCGACCTCGTGCGGCTGGTTCTCTCCCTGGCCGGCGCCGCGAACCGGCGACGCTGAACGCCGCACGACCCTCCTCCGCTCGGCGCCATCGCCGCAGCGCACCCGTCCTCAGCCGGCTGACTTCGGAGTGCCGGCCAGCGCCAGCACAAGCCTCACGAGGTCGGCCTGGCGGTTGAGTCCGTGCTTGGCGAACGTCTTTTTAACGTGATGGCGGATCGTGCTTTCCTTGCGGCCCGTTGCCTCGGCGATCTCGCGCACAGTCTTGCCCTGCGCCAGCAGCATCGCCACCCGGCTCTCCATGCCCGTGAGGTTCAGCGCCGCCGCCATCGCGGACGCATCGACGCGGGCTCCTTGCTCCGTGTCCGCGATCACCGCGAGCGCGGCCACCGGGCCCGTGCGCGCGTCCGACGGATGGCGGTCCACCGGGTGCACATGCAGCACCAGCGGCGGCAGGGTTTTCTGCGGGCGCCCAAGGACCATGGAGCCACCGGCGCCCTGTGCCCCGAACGGCGGCAGCGCGCGGGTCAGCAGCGCCTGCAGCGTTTTGTCGCCCGCCTTTACTGTCGCAAACAGGAAACCGCCCTTGTCGAACAGCGTGTCGCCGGATCCCAGCAGGTCCCGGGCCCGGTCGTTGGCCGCCACGATCCGCCCGCGCGCGTCGAGTTGGACGATGCCCAGCCCGGTGGCGTCGAGCAGACCCGTCAGCGTCTCGCCCAGGGCGCCGGCGCTGGCCAGGGTGTGCTGAACGCGCACGGCCTGGCCGACATGGGGCAGAAGGCGCCGGACCCGATCGAGCTGCCCGGACGACCAGCCCTTCCCGTCGACCGGGTCGTTGATCAGCCAGGCGAGGCTCGCGCCGCCGGGCCAGTCCATCCGCACGTTGAGGCCGTCCTGGGCCTGGCAGCGGGCCATTGACTCGTTGTAGGCGGGAGAGGCCTTCAGCTCCTCCTCGGTGAACAGTTCCGTGACGTGGAACACGTGCCTGTCGGGCGCCCGGCGCAGGCGCGGCACGCGCTCGTCCCGGTGGTAGTAGTCCTGGAAGTATTCGCGCTCCAGGTCCCGGCGCCGTTGTCCCCGGGCGTAGAACCACGCCAACTGGATGCCGATGTCGCCGGCCGGGCCGCCGCCCCCGAACACCGTGGCGGTGCTGTGCACCCGCAGGATCTCGTCGATGAGCGCGAAGGCGCCCGCCCAAAGCGAAGGGTCGAGTGCTGCATCGTGCAGCGAAGCCAGGACGCGCTCGAAGTCCGCCCGTTCGCTCATGACGGCGCAATCGACTGTGCAGGTCCGATGGGCCCGGCCCTTGTCGCTGCCGCTGGCATGTTTTCCCTGGTTGCCGAGGAACCCCGATGCAGTTGCTCGCATCGCTGCCGGCCGGCCCGACCGACCGCGCCGATGCCCCACAATGTTAAGTCCCCTGCACGCCCCGGCGTATCCCCAATATTGGGGGATATTCGACGCCGATGGGTTCCTGCCGGCGTTTTTTTCCTGCAATTTGCCGGAAAAAAACCACCGAATTTACCCAATCTTGGGGGCGAAATCCGGACGTGAAATCGGGTTAACTCCTGCACCCGTATACGTGCCGCCGGACGCGGACCCGCAGGGAGGTTTCAGCCGGCGTGCGCGTTGGGGACTTCATGGCGGTGCGGGTCGACACGGGCGCAGGGAGCGGTGGCGGGACGGTTCGGTACGGTTCGCCGATGGCCGTGCCTCGCGGGAGACGGATCGAATGATGCGTCTCCCGTTATTTTGGCTTGCGCTATTCACCTGTCTGTTCTGGGCAACCGGAGTGCGGGCCGACCGTTACACGGTGCCGTTGCTGGTGCCGGCAACGACCGCGGACGCACCGCAGGGCTTGCTGCGGGTCCTCAACGGCACGGCCAGTTCCGGCGCGGTGTCGATCTACGCGATCGACGACGCCGGCGCGCGCTCCGGTCCCGCTACCTTCACGCTGAACGCTTCGGCGGCGGTCGAGTTCACCGCCACGGACTTGCAGTCCGGCAACGCGAGCCTGGGACTGACCGGCGGCATCGGAACGAACTTGGGCGATGCGCGGCTCGAGATCCACACCGATCTTCGGATCGTGCCCCTGGCCTTCGTTCGCGCCGCCGACGGCACCTTGAGCGCGATGCACCACACGGTGCGTATGGCCTCGACGGACGGGTCGCGCACATACCGTTACGAGGTGCCGGTGTTCAATCTTTCCACCGAGATGACGCAGGTCAGCCGGTTGCGCCTGATCAACCCCGGGGATTCTGCGGCCGCCGTCACGGTCAGCGGGCGCGACGACAGCGGCGCCGAGGCTGCCGGGGGCGAGGTGACGCTGACCATCGCGGCCCGCGCCGCGCAGACGCTGACCGCCCGGCAACTGGAGGCGGGCGATACTGCCCTCACGGGCCAACTGGGCGCCGGGACCGGCAAATGGCGACTGACGGTGTCGTCGGATCAGCCGCTTCAGGTGGTGAATCTCGTCGCCTCCTCTGCCGGCTACTGGAACAACCTCTCAACCACCGCCGCAGGCGGCCCCGCGCCCGCCGATCACGACGCGGCCGCCGAGCGCTTCGATGGGCAAGGCATCGTCTACGAAACCGGCGCCGGCCGCGTCACTCTCACGCCCCTGGCCGACGACCGGTGCGGCGAGACGGGCGAGTCCGGCGGTGGCCCGACCACCCACATGGGCGACTATAGCTACATGGCCATCGGCCCGGAGGCCGGCCGGCTCACGCTCGACTACGACGACGGCGACCGATGCCAGGCCAATTTGTACTTCTTGACTCGAACCGGTGGCTGGTTCGCTTCCCGATGCACCGGCGGCGACTATCCGCCCGAGGGGACCTGGCTGGGCGGGAACTGGTCGGTTGAGGGTGACGAGCACGACGGCAGCGGCACACTGACGGCTGGTTCGCTGGGCGAGTGTTATCCAGGCCTCACGCTGGGTATCGGCCAGAGTTGCACCTATCCCGGCACGACGGACGAGTTCAGCGTCAATGTGCGCGGCCGGGGATCGTTCCTGGACCGACTGGCCGGTATCCGGATCCGCATAAGCAACGAGACGATCAACGGTCAGGCGGTTCACTTCCTGGCCTCGCACCAGGGCGACGGGGTGTGGCGGATCGACCGCACCGCCGACACTTCTCCGAGCTTTGCCGCGGACGCCGGGCCTGGCGATCGGACCTACACCGTCGGCGCCGCCATCGACACGCTTGCGCTACCGGCGGCGAGCGGCGGCGAGGGGACATTGTCCTACAGCCTGTCGCCGAGAGTTCCGGGGCTTGGCTTCGATCGCACGACACGAGAGTTCACCGGGACACCCACCAGGGCGGGCGCCTGGTCCATGACCTATGCAGTAAGCGATGTCGACGGTGACTCGGATTCGCTCGCGTTCCGGATCACTGTAGTTCCCGACACCTCTCCGAGCTTCGCTGCGGATGCCGGACCTGTCGATCGGACCTACACCGTCGGAACCGCTATCGACACGCTGATGCTACCGTCAGCGAGCGGCGGCAACGGGATGTTGACCTACGCCTTGTCGCCGGAAGTTCCCGACCTGAGTTTCGATGTCACCACGCGCGCACTCACCGGGACACCTGTCGGGGCGGGCACATACCCCATGACCTATGTAGCGAGCGATGCGGACGGCGACTCCACCTCGCTCGCCTTCCGAATCACTGTTCGGGAACCGCTGACAGGGGGCGGGGG
>VYEH01000244.1:0-250 GCA_009843005.1 Pseudomonadota bacterium
CTGCGGCACCATGCAGATCGACTTCGACCGCATGTCGGGCGATCCGCGCATACAGGACCATCCCGACCGCGCTTTTCCGGCAGACGCCACGCTGGACTGCGTGCCGGTGACCTCCGCGGGCTCCGTTCCCGGCACCGAAGTGGTCAACCTGACTTTCCTTGAGCCGCAGGCCTGCGTTACGGCCTTCCGGCATCTGCATTCGATCGCCGTTGAGCCCGACAGCGACTTTCCACCGACGCCGGTTCAGATC
>VYEH01000244.1:332-5152 GCA_009843005.1 Pseudomonadota bacterium
GTACGCCGGAGGACGGCCAGCGGATCGTCGACCTGCTCGAAGCCCTCGCGCCCACGGACGTACAGCTCGGCACGGCCGCAACGGGTAACTTCGACAACAATGGCCTGCGCGACCTGATCATGTACCAGGCGGCGATCCAGCCCAAAATCTACATTCCCAACCACATCACGACAGGGACACGAGCCAGGGAAGGCTCGTCACTGTCGGTGTATGCGGGCTACCTGAACCAGATGGACCTGATGGGCGTGCCGGCACAAGACCGTCCGCGGCTGCACTGGCTCGTCGATCCGGTGGACTACATCAAGCCGATCGTGTTCGACGTGGACCAGGCAGCCTGGGCCGACCCAGGGAAAGAAACCGCACTGAGCGGCTACTGCGCTCCAACCGGCGCGGAAGAGCCGAGATCGGTGTCTCTGAACTAGTTCTGGAGTTCCGGCCGGAACTGCCGATCAGTGCGAATAGCGCTCAAGATTTGATTTCAGCAGGTTCATCAGCTCGTCCCGGTAGTGGTCATGGGAGCCCTTTACCCAGGCGGCCGCCAGCGGCAGTTCCCGGATAGGGCGCCCCGCATCGTCGACAAGCGGCCGATACTCGACGCCCTGTACGGCATTGCGGCTGTACCAATAAGGGACGATGGCAGCCCCGATCTCGGCGCCGACCATGTTGATGATGGTCTGCTTTTCTTCCGCCTGCTGCTGGATGCGGGGCTGTAACGAGGCGCTGAGGAACAATTGCATGGTCAGGTTGTAGCTGTGCGGGCGGGTCCTCGGCGAAGGCAGTATGAGCGGCACGTCTTCCAGGTCCCTGATGCGCAGGTGACCTTGCCCGGTGAGGGGATGTCCGCTTGGCAGGGCCACGATCGTGGGCTCTTCCAGCAAGTGATCGAAGTGGATCGCGGGCTGCGGCGACATGGGGGGCCGCACGATCGCGATGTCGAGTGCGCCGGTCAGGAGCCTCGGCAGCAGCTTGGCGCTTTTGTCCTCCATCAGGAACAACTCCAGGTCCGGCGCCAGCTCCCTGAAATCGTGTACGAGCTGCGGAATCAGGCCGGTCGCGGCGCTGTCCATGGCGCCGATGCGAAAGACCCGCTCTTCGCTTGCGGCCGAGTCCCGCACCCTGTCCGCAACTTCGTCAACGTGCGCGAGCAGCGACCGTGCCTCGCGCTGCAACAAGTGCCCGCTCCGGGTCAACGTCACCTCCCGGGTGGTTCGCGACAGCAACTTCAGGCCCAGTTCCTTTTCCAGCAGGCTGATATTGCGGCTCAGCGACGAAGGCAGGATGTTCAGGCGGCGCGCAGCCCGTCCGAAGTGCAATTCGTCCGCCACCACCGTAAAGCAACGTAAAAGCTTGAGGTTCACCGGTAAGCCCTATATTTCAATATATTTGTATATTCTTCCTGATCGCGCTGTCAAAGGGTTAAGCGACTACCGTTAGTGTCGGCGTCCATAAACCCGATGAAAACCAGGGCACAAAGACTCTGACCCCATGACCCAGTCACTTGAAAAGCGAGTGATTCGCAAGCTTACGCGCCGGATAGTGCCGTTCATCATGCTGCTCTATTTCATCGCGTACCTGGACCGGGTCAATATCGGCTTTGCCGCGCTGTCGATGAACGAGGACATCGGGCTTTCCGCAGCGGCCTTCGGTTTCGCCGCCGGCGTTTTCTTCATCGGCTACTTCCTGTTCGAGGTGCCGTCGAATCTCATTCTGCATCGCGTCGGTGCGCGGGTATGGATCGCCCGGATCATGTTCACCTGGGGGATCATCTCGGGCGCGACGGCGCTGGTTCAGGGGCCGATGGGTCTGTATGTCCTGCGCTTCCTGCTCGGCGCTGCCGAAGCCGGCTTTTTCCCCGGGATCATCCTGTACCTGAGCTACTGGTTTCCGGCCCGCCACCGAGCCGGCGTGACGGCATTCTTCATGGCTGCCGTACCGATATCCATCGCCATCGGATCGCCGATTTCCGGAGCGTTGCTGACCATGGACGGCATTCTGGGACTGCACGGCTGGCAATGGCTCTTCCTGGTCGAAGCGGCGCCGGCTGTCTTACTGACCCCCGTGGTCCTGATCTATCTGACCGATCGGCCCGAGAACGCCAAGTGGCTGGACGAGGAGGAACGCGCCTGGCTCGTGGCGGAGATGAAGGCCGAGGAAGCCGACGTGACGCAGGCGCACGGCACCCAGTCCGCCTTGCGAGCCATGGCGAACCCGTGGGTCCTGGCGCTTGCGCTGGTCTATTTCGGCACCTCGGCAGGGCTCTACACGGTCGGAATCTGGTCGCCGCAGATCATCGCGCAACACGGCGTAGGGCCATTTGCAACCGGCATCATCAATGCCGTGCCGCCCATCTTCGCGGTCGTCGCGATGGTCCTGTGGTCCCGGCACTCGGACCGGACCGGAGAACGCAACTGGCACGTCGTCTTCGCGTGCCTTTTCGCGGCTGCGGGGCTGGTGATCGCGGCCTTCAGCTCCGGCCTCATGCTGGCCGTCGTGGCGCTGATTCTCGTCAGCGCCGGCGTCAGTTCCTCGAAACCGCCGTTGTGGAGCATCCCGACTCAGTTTCTTACCGGCGCCGCCGCCGCGACGGGCATTGCCGCGATCAACTCCATCGGCAACCTGGGCGGGTTTGCAGGACCCTTCGTCATCGGTTGGCTGAGAGAAACAACCGGTGGTTTTCGAGGGGGACTGTTGACCGTAGCGGCCACGCTGGCTTTCTCGGCAGCGCTCATTCTGTTGCTTGCGGAAATTCGCAAGCGGCAAATGAACGCCTCCCGGTATCGACGGGGTTCGGGCCAGACCGGGAACGACTATCAGAACCTGGAGCGAATATGAGTATTCGAGAGTACGCCATAGCGGCAATCCCGGCGGACGGCATCGGGATCGACATGATCGAAGCAACGATCGAAGTTCTTGGCGCGCTGCAGCAACGCTTTCCCGATATCGGGTTGAAATTCGAAGAGTTCGACTGGGGTTCGGATTACTACAAAAAGCACGGTGTGATGATGCCGGCGGACGGCCTTAAGACGCTCGAACCGTTCGATGCCATCCTCTTCGGCGCCGTGGGAGCGCCCGACGTGCCGGACCACATCACGTTGTGGGGCCTGCGCCTCGAGATCTGCCAGGGGTTCGATCAGTACGCAAACGTGCGGCCGGCCCGGGTCTTGCCGGGGATACGCTCGCCCCTGCGGAACTGCGAGCTCGGGGACCTGGATTGGGTGATCATCCGCGAAAACAGCGAGGGCGAGTACTCCGGGATCGGCGGCAGGGCGCACCGCGGCCATCCCGAGGAAGTCGCCACGGAGGTGTCGATATTTACCCGTACCGGCGTCACCCGGATCATGCGTTACGCATTCGAAACGGCGCAGTCGCGCCCTCGAAAGCTGCTTACCGTGGTCACCAAGTCAAATGCTCAACGGCACGGCATGGTCATGTGGGACGAAATTGCAGCCGAAGTGGCCGGCGACTACCCCGATGTCTCGTGGGACCGGATGCTGGTGGACGCCATGACGGTGCGGATGACGCAGAATCCAGGGAGCCTCGACACCATCGTCGCGACCAACCTGCATGCGGACATCCTCTCCGACCTCGCCGGGGCGCTGACCGGCAGCCTGGGCGTCGTGCCGACCTCCAACATCGATCCGCAACGGCGCTATCCCTCCATGTTCGAGCCCATTCACGGATCGGCGTTCGACATCATCGGCAAGGGAATCGCCAACCCGATCGCGAGCTTCTGGACCGCCGTGGAAATGCTGAAGTTCCTTGGAGAAGAACCTGCTGCGGATGCGTTGATGACTGCCATCGAACAGACTACGTGGGCAGGCATACTCACCCCGGATGTCGGCGGCACGGCGGGTACCGCGGAGGTAACGAGCGCCGTGATCAGCGCCCTTCTCGACTCAAAAGTCCGGCGCAAATCCGTCGGTTGACCAGAATTTTCCCGTTCCAGGAATTCGAATTTCTGGTTATTTTCGGCAGATTTGTTTGTTGCCTCTCCCACCTCGCGGACGTAAGCTTTGCGCATGAGTGACCGATGGACAATGATCGGCGGATTCGTCGCACTGGCAGGGCTGATTCTCTATCAGGCGAACGCGACCCGCGACGAAATACGGGACTTGCGCACCACAGTTACGGACTTGGTCGAGCGTGTCACCCGAATTGAAACCCACATCGAATTCGCGCCCCCGCGCCAACCCGAATCGCCCTCGGAATCTTCGCCGGAAGACTAACCGTCGCCGTCACGAATCCTGGCGGCCTGTGCCAACGCACACTGCTCGAGCACATCGAATACAGCGTAGAGTTCCTCGCCCTGGACAAACGGGTGCGGGTCTCCGGGGCCGCGCTCGGCCAGTTCGGCGATCCTTTCCAGCGATCCATCGCGCCGGGAGTGATTGCTGAAGAAGACCTGCACGTTCTCCTCGACCGCGAGTTGCTTCATTCGGTTCGCGGATGCGGCGTATGAACGCATCTGCTCGTAATTCGGCCCGAAATTGAACCCGGTACCGCCCCAGAGTACCGCCCGGTAGGGCGTGCCGTTGTCGTAGACGGTGAAGACAGGCGAAATCGTGCCGGGGGTGTGTCCCGGAGTGACTCGAATATCGAGCGTCGTGGTTCCTGCCGTGAGCTGATCGCCATCGTTTACCGAGACGTCCCTTTCCGGAGGAAGGCCGAAGCGGGGATGCTCGGCCAACCGGCTCGCAAGATCCCAGTCGAGTTCGCTCATCACGATCTCCGGCGAATAAGTATCGCTGATGTATTGGTAGCCACCGAAGTGGTCGCCATGCGCATGGGTGATCAGGAGGTACCGGATCATGGCGGGGTTC
>VYEH01000113.1 GCA_009843005.1 Pseudomonadota bacterium
GGCATAGTCCAGCCTAAGATCGACGACGCCGCCACGGTCGAGCATGTCGTCCACGGCGCGCTCGGCGACGGCCGCGATCGCCTCGACCAGCGGGTCGCTTCGCGCGGGGCTCATTGGCCGATAGGTCGCGATGGCGATAGGCGTGTGGGCGGGCTCGTTCATGAAGAACGGGCTGTAGCTGTCCATGCGCGCCAGGGCGCCCTCGGCCCCGGCGCCCGCACGGCGTTTTCGGCGGTGTTGCGCTCCCAGGGCGGGATGATGCATCAGGTCCACCAGCGTCTCATGGGCCGTGGCGATCAACCCTTCGCCGGTCGGCATGCGAAACAGGCCGGGTCCCGGCTGCGCGTGGGCGGCCCGGTAGGCAAACGCCGGATCCCGGGCGAATCGTTCGTCAACCAGTTCCGAGAGCGTCGGCAGGTCTTGCGCCACCCGAACGGTCATGCCGGATATCTCGACGCTGACCGTCTTTGTACAACAATAACTCGGTTCATGCCGTGCACACTGCATCAATTCTCTCGCGAGAAAGGACTATAGTTGTACAATCCACGAAAGTGAAAGGGATCCGATACCCGATCCACCACCCGGCACCGGACGGAAAACTTGCTGAAGACCCTCCTGAATCCCGACAGACCCGTTTCCGTTAACGGCGTCGCGCTGATTCTGACTCTGATGTTCATGCACCTGGTGGGTCCTCAGGCAGTCATCCTGCATCCGGAATTCGTCGACGGCATGGTCGGTCAACTGGGATTCGACCCGGTGCAGGCGGGCTACGTGGCAGCCTCCGAGAACACCGGCAAGGCCGTGCAGAGCCTGCTGATGATGATTCTCGTCACCCGCGTCAACTGGCGTTACCTGTTCTACGGTGCGCTTGCGGTGCTCATCGCCGGCAATCTGATCTGCACCGTGGTGGACGACTATCAGACCTTTCGCGTGGTGCGGTTCTTCACGGGCGTGGCCAACGGCACCATCGTCCCCCTGTGCTACGTGGTTGTCGGTCTGACGGCTGCTGCGGACCGAAATTTCGGGCTGCTGATGGTCTCCCTGATGACCTATGCCGCAGTGATCTTCTTCGCCATCCCCACGATCTTTGCGATGGCCGGTCTCGTCGGGCTCCTGCTGGTCTTCGCGGCATTCGCCAGCCTTGCGCTTCCGCTGGTTCGCAACGTGCCCACCCACGGCGAACAGCCATCCGGCGACAATGAAGGCGTGCTCACGTTGTCCTGGGGCTTTCGCGGCATGGCGCTGGGCGCCATGTTCTTCTATTTCGTCGCCACCTTCGCCGTCTGGACCTACATGTCGCTGATCGGCCGCGATGCCGGTATTCCCGAGCAGCAGGTGGCCAATGCCCTCACGCTGTCGCAGTTCGCAGGCATCGCAGGGGCCGGCATCGCGGTCTTGCTGGGCAGCCGATTCGGGCGGGCATGGCCGCTGGCGATTTCACTCGTCGGTTCCATGGTCGCCCTGGCGATATTGGGCAGCTACCGCACCGCCATGGGATTTGCCGTCGCCGCGTGCATTTTCCAGCTGCTCTGGAATACCACGCATCCGTACCTGCTGGCCGCCCACGCGAGTTTCGACCGCAGCGGCCGCCAGGTGACCTACGCGGTAGCCATGCAGATGATGGGGATCGCTACAGGACCCGCGATTGCCGCCTGGATCCTGACCCTGCCCGGCGGTAGCTATGCCAGGATCATTGCCCTGTCCACGGCGCTCCTGGCGATTACGGCGTTGCTGATCCAGCCGCCGGTGCTCAGGGAGTCCTCTCTGTCAGGGAAGCAGAAGCTCGCTGCGGCTCCGATTCACTGACGAGCCCCCCGGATCCGCGCCTGCTAATTCGCTTCAGCCGATCATCACCGTTCTGGGAAACTGCGCGTAGTTCTCCCAGCGGGTGGGCTTCTCGGGCATCTGATCCGCCGTTGCCTGGACCTGACCGTTGACGTCGGTGACCCGCGAGACGATCGTGTACTCGCCCGGTTCGGCGTCCGTCCAGGCGTACCGGAACAACTTCCAGGAATATTGTGTGGATTCGGGGTCGATCACCGCAGGCTGCCATGGGCCGTCGTCGACGCGGATCTCCACGGACCTCAGCGGTGTGCCATCGTTGAGCACGAAACCCATGATCTCGTGCCCATCGGCGTTGCGCGTGACGCGCACGATGGACGACTTGAGACGCATCCGGGTCACCGAGCGTTCTTCCCAGCGCTCCACGCCGCCGATGTCCCGGCGGCTCAGGGTCACGTAGTCGCGAGCCATGAAACGGCCCATGTAGCGGCGATCCTGCACGTGGATCTGGGTCAGCCATTTCACGTTGCAAATGCCATACCAGCCGGGAACGATCAGGCGCACCGGCGCACCGTGATACAGGTTCAGCGGCTCGCCGTTCATTTCCCAGGCCAGCATCATCTCCGGTCGAAGCGCGTCGTCGCGGTGCATGCTGCGGCCGAAGTTCTGCTCGACTCTCTGGTCACGGATACTCTCCGTACCTGCGTCGGCGCCGTAGAAGACCACTTCGAGTCCCGGATCCTGAATGCCCGCATCCAGCAGCAACTCCCGCAGGCTGATGCCGCCCCAGCGCGCATTGCCGATCAGGCCGTGGAAAATTTCGGCACGATTGCCGCCGCACTCGAAGCCGGCATCGATTTCGACCCTGGGCCGGGCTTGCAACTCCGCCAGAGTGAATTCCATGGGTCGATCCACCATGCCCGAGATTCGCAGCCGATAGTCTTCCACTGCGATCTCCGGCTGGTTGTAGTGCTGAACGATGTAGAACTCGCCCACCGGCGTGTAGAAGGAATCAATGAAACGCGTGTCCTGGAAGAGGATACCGCCGGGCACCACGGGAGGCGCCGCGAACGTCTCGGGCACATCGGTGAACGTGACGATTTCCTCCCCCTGGGCAAGAGCGAGCTTCGACCAGAACGGCATGCCGGCCGTGGCAGCCAGTCCACCCAGGGCCATGCCGCCCCTGAGAACGTCTCGCCGACGCGTTGCTGCGCCTTGTCGGCTTTCTTCCACCTCATGACCTCGCTCTTCCAATATCCGTGACATGGCTACTCCCGCGTTACCGATAAACGTGCATCGTGAATCCTTCCAACCGGAATTGTATACGCAGCACAGGAGCAGGGTGGAACGGACCGCCACCTGGTCGGGAACACCATGAGTGCGCGCCTTCTTTCGTGTTAATCTCGGGAGTGATGGGACATGCACGCGGCCCCTTGCGCCAGTGCCTGATTCATGAGGGGAAAATGACATGGCTTACACGCTGATTGGCAGGGATTTCGTGCCGCCGGATGTGCGCGGCAAGGTCACCGGGCAGGCCAAGTACGCCGAAGACTTTCGTGCCGAGGGCATGCTGTTCTGCAAGCCGCTGACCAGTCCCATGCCACACGCGCGGGTGCGGAGCATCGACGCCTCCGCCGCACTGGCGCTGGAAGGCGTACATGCCGTCCTGACCGCCAACGACATCCCGGCCGCGCAAGCGCCCCGCTCGCCAGCAACACCCATTCTCACGAACGAGCCCTGCTACGTGGGCGAACCCATTCTCGCGGTGGCCGCCGTGGACGAGACCACCGCCCAGGACGCCATCGACCTGATCGAACTGGACCTGGAACCCCTGCCCTTCACTTTCGATCCGCTTGAGAGCCTGTACCCCGGCGGGCCCAACGCCCGCAGCGACGGCAACGTGGCGGGCCGGAGCATCCCGGTGCAGACTGTCAAGTGGACAGCCGGGGATTTTGCGGCCGTCGAAGAGGGCCAGCTTCCCATGGGCCAGCCGATCACCGAATGGGCCTACGGCGACGTGGACGGAGGTTTCGAGGCAGCCGCCGTGGTGATCGATGAAAGCTTCGTCACCGCCAGCCTCTCCCACCATTGCATGGAACCGCGAAGCTGCATGGCGTATTGGGAGAACGGCAAGTGCGTCCTGTACGGCTCATCCCAGAGCCAGACGGCCATGGTCCCCGGGCTCTGCCAGTTACTGGGCGTGGAGCAGGAAGACCTCGTGTATGTCGCCGAGACCTGCGGCGGCGGATTCGGCTCCAAGGGCGGCCCGTACCCGATCATGGCCGTGCCCGCCCTGCTGAGCCAACAGACCGGCCGTCCGGTCATGCTGCGGATCACCCGCGCCGAAGAATACGGACTCGGCATCGCCCGGGCCGGCTTCCAGGGCCGGCTTCGCATGGGCCTGCGGGAGGATGGCCGCATTCTCGCCGTGGACCTGTCCATCGTGCACGAGAACGGCCCCCACACCGGCTGGAACGACAACGATTCGGCCGCAGACTCGGTTTCCATCCTCTACCAGCCGCTGGCGATGCGCTACCGGGGCATTCCGGTGCAGACCAACACGCCGCCGCGGGGACCCCAGCGCGGCCCGGGTCAGAACCAGATCGCCGAAGCCGTCGAGCCGATCCTCGACAAGGCCGCGCGGGAACTGGGTATCGACCGGTTGTCGATACGGCGCATCAACTCGGCGGGCAACGACGCCAGGATCGGTGGCCGTCAGGGCCCCGTCACCAGCGCCTACCAGGACGAAACCCTGGTCATGGGCGCCGAACTCTTCAACTGGGAGGAAAAACAGGCCCGCAGCGGCCAGCGCAACGGGTCGAAGGTCATCGGCATCGGGATCGGCCAGTGCTACCACTCGGCCGGCCGAAACAGCTACGACGGCCTGGTGCGGATCACGCCAGACGGCGTACTGCACATCCATACCGGCTGCGGCAACCTCGGCACGTACTCCCACACCGCCACCTCCCGGGTCGCGGCGGAGATACTCAAGTACGACTGGGACAACTGCGTCATCGAGCGGGGCGACAGCCGCCGGCACCTGCCGTGGGCGCCGACCCAGACCGGCAGCAACACCTCCTTCACCTGCACCCGCACCAACTACGTGGCGGCCATGGATGCGCTGGAGAAACTCAGGGAAATCGCCGCCATGGACCTGGGCGGCGCGCCGGAGGATTACGACATCGGCGATGAAACCGTGTTCGCCACGGATGACCCCTCACGGTCGCTGACCTACGCCGCCGCCGCGCAGCGCGCCATCGAACTCGGCGGACGTTACTCCGGCGAAGAAGCCCCGGAAGACATCCACGATGTCACGCGGATGGCCGTCGCGGGGCTCGCGGGCACGGGGCTGGTCGGGGTCGCGAAG
>VYEH01000357.1:0-3120 GCA_009843005.1 Pseudomonadota bacterium
TGACGCGGGTTTCGCCCTCAGCGGTTTTCTCCAGCACCTGGAGCGACTGGATCGTGTACTCGGGTCCCACCGGAATCACCATGCGCCCACCCGGCTTCAGCTGCTCGATCAGCGGCCCGGGGATCGTCTCCGGTGCGGCGGTGACCAGAATCGCGTCAAAGGGCGCGAATTCGGGCCAGCCCTGGTAGCCGTCCCCGATTTTCACCGAGACGTTGCCGTAGTCCAGACGCTCGAGCGTTTCGGCGGCGCGTCGGCCAAGCTCTTCAATGATTTCGATCGTATATACCTGGCCCACGAACTCGGCGAGAACAGCCGCCTGGTAGCCTGAACCCGTGCCGATCTCGAGCACGGTGGAGTCGGGACCGGCGTCCGCCAGATCGGTCATAAGCGCCACGATGTAGGGTTGCGAGATCGTCTGGCCGCTGCCGATGGGCAAGGGGCTGTCGCGGTAGGCGCCCGCGTTCCAGAACGTTTCTGGAACGAACTCGTGGCGGGGCACGGTTCGCATTGCGTCGATGACATTGTCCGCAAATCGGGGACGCCCTGTGTCCCCGCCGGTCAGTTCCGCCAGCTCAATGATCAGCTCGACCCTCGCCTCGCGTTCGTCCGCGAAATCCGACTGCGCACCGACCGCCAACGCAGTCAGCGAAAGTAAAGGCGCGATCAGCGCTTTGCTGTACATCGCATGCGCCATACCACTGAATAGTCTATCGGCCGGCCGCAGGTGTTGCCGGCTCGGTTACCTCGACATCGTCGCCGACCACGAACTGCATGAGGTCCTCACCAACGATCACCCGGCCGTCGTATGTCTCGCGCGTGTCCGCGATTAACCTGTCTGCATCGTAGTCCTCATACAGGGCGAGGTGCGAGTACACCGCAAGCTTCGGCCTTACCCGAGAAAACACTTCCCCCGCCTGCCAGGCGCTGGTGTGATGTTCGTGGACTCGTTCGCTCCCGGGTCTGGCCGCCATGAACTCTTCCGTCATCCCGACCACTTCATGGACGATCAGGTCGACGCCGGCGGCGTGCTCGATCAGGTTCTCCGAATAGCGGGTGTCGCCGGACAGGGCCACGGAGCGGCCGGCGAAATCGATCCGATACCCCAGCGCCGGTTCGACCGGTCGGTGATCGACATCGAACGCCAGCACGGAGATGTCCCCGTGCGACCACTCGAAGCCGTTTTCGACTTCGACGACTTCGAATTGGCTGCCGCTCTCGGCAACGCCATCATCGGCGATCCGGATCGCAATGTCGAAGCTGTACGCCTGGGTGAGATGCTCGAGCATTTGCCGGGTTCCCACCGGGCCGAAAACCCGCAACGGCCGCTCCCGCCTGGAAATCAGCCAGCCGGTCAGCCACAGGTCCGGAAAGCCGACGATGTGGTCCGAATGCAGGTGCGTGAAGAACACGGCGTCGATCTGGTCGAAGCTGATGCCGAGCTGCGTCAGCCGCTGCAGTGCGCCCCGGCCGGCATCGAAGACGAACTTCTCGTCTGCCGCTTCCAAAAGAATGCTCGGACCGAAGTGCTCCATTACGGGGCGCGGATCGCCGGTGCCCAGAAGCGTGACCCTGATCTCCTCAGCGTGCCCCGGGGACACCAGGCTGATCCACAACGCAGCAATCGGAACGGATCGCTTCATTTTCACTCTCACGCACTTACCAGTTCTTTTCGACCGGCATAGCCTAAACCATCAGGCTACCGAGAGTCTGCTACCATGGTGCAACAAGACTCCGACACAAGGTCGAATCAGGAGGGGTAAATGAACTACACAAACCTGTCGCGCGTCATTCCTGGGGCTGGCGTTCTCTTTGCCATGGTGGCGTTTTCCGCGGATGTTGAAGTGACGCTCAAGGATCGTCTGGACGGGAACCTGAATGGCTATTGCCTGGACATCCGGGGCGGCGGCCAGAACATCGACCCGTCTCAGGGGCTGCAGGCGCATACCTGCTACAGCTATCGCGGGGACCTGGGCACGGACCAGGCGTTTGATCCCGAACTGATCGCCGGTGGCGAGTTCAAAGTCATAGCCTTTGATGTCTGCGCGACGATGGAAGGCACCGAGGCAGGTGCGGAAGTTGCGCTGTCCGACTGTGATGGCGGCGAACTGCAGCAGTTCGACCTGGCAGCGAACGGCGGCATAAGCCCGAAAAGCGCCCCGGGCATGTGTCTGACAGCAGGCAACGAAACGACATTCGGGATGGGCGGCACCTCGCCGCACCAGATCAAGACCCTGACGCTGCAACAGTGCAGCGATGCCCTGGCAGCCTATCAGGAGTGGTACACGCGAACGCAGGATGACTACAACAGCGAGGTGGGCGAATGAGACTCAGGAATCTGCCTTGGTTGCTTCTGATCGCCGTTCCGGCCATTGCGGCCCCGCCGGAGCTGCAAACGCCGGAACCCGTCATCTATCTCGCCGACAACATCGACGAACAGGAAGAATTGGGCTGGTGCATCGACACGCTCGGGCGCGGCTGGTCGGAGCAATTGCAAACACATTCCTGCAAACCCCAGGGTGGCGACGTGCAATTCGCTTACGACAGCGAAGCGCGGCAGATCATGTCAGTGGAGTTTCCGGGCAAGTGCGCAACGCTTCGCGAGGAGCCTTCCGCAGGTGTCTTCTTTGACTTGCTGGATTGCTCCTCCACTTCATCTGCACAGTTGTTCAGCTATGACGCCGAGACGCTCGAGTTCACACCCGAGAATGATCGTAGCCGGTGTGTCGCTGCCGGGGCCGAAAGCAGGGCCGCCGGACCATTCATGTCCCGAGATCTGGTGCTCGCGCCCTGTGCGTCGACCGATGCCGCGCTCAAGCAGTGGATCGTAAAAGGCGATATGTGAGCCGGACCGCGGTCGGCCGTGCGCATCCGGCGTCTATGGGCGCCGGATGCAAAACGCAGGGACCCGCAACCCGCAACGTCGTGCAAAAAAACCCATCGACATTTCTGTCGATGGGTTTGGAAGGTTTCGATCTGTGCTTAGAAGTTGTAGTTGAACCGAATACCGGCGGTGCGGCCTACATTCCGGTTAAACCTGAACGAAGCCATCGTCGCGCCCATGAACGGGAACAAGTATTCCGGCGGAAGAACAGCCGGCGCATTCAGCTGATTGAACCTCCC
>VYEH01000357.1:3130-5131 GCA_009843005.1 Pseudomonadota bacterium
CCCCTGGGAAGTAACACCTCTGGGAGTCAGATTTGTGTCATCCAGCAAATTGTCGATATAGAACGTTCCGGTCCACGATTCCGTCGAAAGCCCAAGCCGCAGATTGACTCTGTCGACAGCTGGAGTTTCCGTGATATTTACGAAGTCTCTGTAATGCTGGCTAATGTGCCGCAGCATGAGAGTGGCGTTGAATCGCATTCCATTAGCAAGCTCGGTGCGATACGTAGGTAACAAGGTCATCGTGAAGGACGGCTGATCGGGAACTTCCAGACCATCCAGAATCCAGCATGGATTGCCACCTGCACTGACACCCTCTGTTAAACCGGCATGCACACCCGGTTCAGGATGGGTCGTCGATCCGTCGAAGCCAAGATAGTCATCCTCAGAACAGTAATCGGTAAATTTCCGTTGCATGTAGCTGGCGTTGCCGGAAATAGTCCAGTTGTCGCCCATATAATAAGTCATCTGCAACTCGACACCCTTGGTATCAGACTGACCGATATTGGTCAGTATCTGATTGACACTCGTGTCGTCAGTCTCCGGGACATAATAGACGTCCGTTGGGCCCGAACCATCAGCTTCAAATACCGACAGGCCTGCAAGATCGTCGTCTGCATAGGTGTAATCCCAGTCCAGCGCAATATTTTCCAGCGCGTTTTCCCACACCATGTAGTAGACAGCACCGGTATAAGTCAGTCGTCCGTCGAGCGCAGTCCCTTTAAACCCTAACTCATAGTTGGTCAGCTCTTCTTCGTCAAAGCTCGCATATCGGGATGAGTCATAGTTGACGGTAGTAACATTTCCCATTACCGAGCCGCCATATACGGTGTCATCCACGAATACACCGTTGTCCAGCGTGGCCCGAAGGAGGGGATCCAGCATATTGGCATTGATTCCCGCCGGGTTTACGCCTACAGAGTACTGGGCGTAGTAGGTTGTGTTTTCATTCGGCGTCCAGTTCAGAGCAATACGAGGTGTAAAGGTATCCGTCTTCACTGAATCTCGGAGGGTGTCCTCCACTGGTGACTCCAGCACAGCCCCGACGTCATCAGAAGCATAACGTCCTTCGATTGAACCGGTTAGCGTGTCGGTGAAATCATAAGATGCGTTAAAGAACAGCGCAGTGTTTGTCGTCACTTCAGATGCGATGGTAGTGGGCTGGACAATACCGCCGCTATTGGTTAGTTCACTTGGATCGATCAGCTGCGCGAACAAGTCGGCAGTTCCCCTGGTCAGGTTGACGTAACCAGGTGCTCCATAATCGGTGAAAATATATTCATAGTCATAATAAGCAGCACCTACGACATAACGAAGTCTGTCTTCCCCTGGTGAAGCCCAGCGAACCTCCACGTAGTTTTCTTCGATGGTGGTCGGTGCATTGTCGGGCACCCGGCGGCCATTCTGCATAGCCATCGGATTAGTGAGGTGAGCCAGATTCGCGTATTGATCGTAGAATCCGCCGGCAGGGTTCCAATAAACGGGCTGTACTTCCTGCTCAGCAACTCGAGAATACCCGCGATACAGGTCTTCTTCGCTGCGCATAAACGAAAGCTGCCAACCGCTGCCATTGTCCATCACATAATCAAACTGCGCCATGATGCGATCGCGCTCGCTTTCCGAACCCGACTGGCCGTGATGGACGGAGTAGCCGTCGTAAATAATCGCGGCCTGTTCTTCCACGGTTAAGCCCAGGTGACCGTCCACAGCTCCCTGCGCTCTCAGGTCGTCAGCAATAGAGGTCAAAACATCCGGATTGGCGTCAAAATAGCGAAAATAGTCGTTTAACTGCTCCAGGACCGTTTCGGGATGGACTTCGAGTTTACATTCCCAGGGTCCGTCCCAGCCAATGTTCGTCATTGGGCCCATGCCGCTGTAGAAAGCATATAGATTGCCGGAGCTATAGCAGTTAAAAGCGTCCTCTGGCGCCGCGTAAAAATCCGCGCGAGGACCATCGTCCGTTGTATCGCGAGTAAAGGTAAGTTTGGCTCTGAACTGGTCATT
>VYEH01000304.1:0-3542 GCA_009843005.1 Pseudomonadota bacterium
CTCCAGCGTCTGCACCAGGTTCGGCGCGAACGCATCGCGGAGCAGCGCCGTCATGGCCCCGTGGGCATGCAGTTCCCGCGCGGTGACGGGTTTGCGGTCCCGTGTGTATCCCACCACGATACGGCCCAGCCGGCGTTCCAGTTCGGCCAGGTTCTTCGCCAGGCAGAAGATCGCCATGACCTCCGAAGTGCTTGTGATATCGAAGCCGGCCTCCCGGGGCACGCCATGAGCGGTTCCGCCCAGTCCGATCGCGATCTTGCGCAATGCGCGATCGTTCATGTCGACCACCCGCCGCCACGTGACGCGCCGCGGGTCCAGGGCAGGGTTGCCGTCCCAGTGCATGTGGTTGTCCACCAGGGCCGCCAGCAGATTGTGGGCGGCGCCGACGGCGTGAAAGTCCCCGGTGAAGTGCAGGTTGATGTCGGTCATCGGCACGACCTGCGCATAGCCGCCGCCCGCCGCCCCGCCCTTCATCCCGAAACACGGGCCAAGGCTCGGCTCGCGCAGGCAGATCGCCGCCTTTCTGCCGATGCGGTTGAGGGCGTCTCCCAGTCCGATCGTGGTCGTGGTCTTGCCTTCGCCGGCCGGTGTCGGCGACACCGCGGTCATCAGTATCAGCTTGCCGGCGGCGTCCGGGCGCGATGCCTCGACGGCGGCGAAATCGACCTTGGCCTTGCTGTTGCCGTAGGGAATCGTGTCGTCGGCAACACCGAGTTTCCCAGCGATCTCGCGAATCGGCAGCATGCTGGCCGCACGCGCGATCTGGATATCATTTTTCTGCGGCATTCGACGCGCTAACCGCCCAGCGCTTCGATCAGTTCCGGTACGGCGGCGAACAGGTCCGCCACCAGGCCGATATCGGCGACTTCAAACAGCGGCGCTTCCGCGTCCGTGTTGATGGCCACGATGACACCGGCGTCCTTGATCCCCGTCAGATGCTGTATGGCTCCGGAGATGCCCACGGCGACGTAGAGCTGCGGCGCGATGATCTTGCCGGTCTGCCCGACCTGCAGTTCGTTGCCTGCGTACCCCGAATCCACTGCGGCGCGCGACGCGCCTATTGCAGCGCCGAGCTTGTCCGCAAGGCGGTAGATGAGCTCGAAGTTCTCCTTGCTGCCCACGCCACGGCCGCCGGGAACGACGCGGGCGGCGGTCTGCAGGTCCGGCCTGCCGCCGCCGGAATCGCTGCGAGTCTCGATGAACCGCGTATGGGCGGGCAGCGCGGCATCGACCGATTGTTCCCTGATCGGCGCCTTGCCCGTGGATTCGGCTGCCTGGTACGAGGCCGTTCTCACTGTGGCTACCACTGGACGGTCCTGCGGCGCTTCCACCGTGAGAATGGCATTGCCGGCGTAGAAGGGACGCTTGAACCGCCAGGCGCTTTCGGCGCTCATGATGTCGCTCAGCTGACCCACGCCCAGGAGCGCCGCCACCCGCGGCATGAGGTCCTTGCCGAACGTGGTCGACGGACCGAAAACGTGGGTGTAGTCGGCCGCCATTTCACACACCTGGGGCGCGGCGACCGCCGCCAGGGCACCCTCGTTCGCCGGATGATCGACCCTGATGACGCCGGTCACGCCCGCAAGCGCCGCTGCCTGCGCAGCCACGGCGCCGCCGTCGCCGGCAAGCACCGCGATGTCGATGGCCGATGTCTCGAAGCTTCGGGCGCAGGACACGCATTTCGCGGTGCTCGGATTGAGGGACCGTCCGTCATGTTCCGCAACGATGAGCACCCGGGCCATCAGATCAGCTCCTTCTGACGCAGGGCCTGCACCAGTTCGTCCACGCTGCCCACCTTCACGCCCCTGGGGCGCTGGGCCGGCGGCTCGATCCCCAGTACTCGAAACTGCGTTTCCGGTTCCACCTGCAACTCGTCCAGTGTGATCGTCTCAAGAGGTTTCTTCTTGGCCTTCAGAATGTCGGGCAGCTTTGTATACCGCGGTTCGTTCAGGCGCAGGTCCGTGGTCACCACGGCCGGCAGATCGACTTCGATGACCTCGAGCCCCGCGTCCACCTCCCGCATCGCCGTCGCCACGCCGCCGTTGAAGCTGAGGTGGGAGGCAAAAGTCGCCTGTGGACGACCCCACAGAGCAGCCAGCATCTGCCCGGTCTGATTGTTGTCGCCGTCGATGGCCTGCTTGCCCATGATCACCAACTGCGAATCTTCCCGTTGGACCAGGGCCAGAAGTGTCCGGGCGACAGTCAGGGGTTCAAGCTCCCGGTCAACCTCCACCAGAATGGCCCGATCGGCGCCCATGGCCAGTCCGCCCCGCAGTTGTTGCGAGCATACCTGGGCGCCGAGGGTGGCCACGACGATCTCATCGGCCTCGCCCCGTTCCCTGATCCGCAACGCCTCCTCAAGGGCGATTTCATCGAAGGGGTTGATGCTCATCTTGACGCCGTCCAGCGCCATCCCCGAGCCGTCGGCCTTCACGCGCACGCGGACATTCGCGTCCACGACGCGTTTCAGGGGGACGAGAATCGTGTTGATGACCGTCATCGCCAATACCTTTCGAACAGAAAGGGTTTCGGATCAGAAGAGTATCCGGCCAGTCCCGAAGTGTTCAAGCGGCTCCGTCACTTCTGGAAGCATTTTCGTCGCGCTGCCGGAGTCGAACATGATGTGGGGCCGCAGGAGGGTCCCGCCCATCACCTGTCGGCACGGTCGGCGCTGGGCGTGTTGCCGTACAGTTCCTTGTAGGTCGTGCTGAAATGCGAGCTGGAGACGAAGCCTGTCTGCGCCGAGATCTCGACGATGCTCAGGTCCGTCTGGAAGAGCAGCTGGCGCGCCCGTTCCAGACGCAACTGCAGGTAGTAGTGCGACGGCGAACACAGCAGGTACTTCTGGAACAGACGCTGAAGCTGCCGGCGCGACAACCCGACATAGGAGGCCAGTTCAACCTGGCTGAACGGCTCGCGGATGTTGCTCTCCATCAGTTCCACGGCCGCCACCAGTTTCGCGGACTGCCCGCCGACCACGTGGCGCAGCGGCACGTGCTGCCGGTCCCTGGCATCGCGGATCCGCTCATGCACGAACTGGTCGGCAACCCCGGCGCTGATCTCCGTGCCCAGTTGCCTGCGGACGAAGTACAGCATCATGTCCATCGGCGCCGTGCCGCCGGAGCTGGTGTAGCGGTCGCGGTCGATCGTGTAGATGCTCCTGCTGACCGCGATCTTCGGGAAACCCAGGGTCAGGGCGGCGAAATTCTCCCAGTGGATGCTGCACCGGTAGCCGTCCAGCAAGCCGGCCTTGGCCAACACGTAGCTGCCCGTGCAGGTGGAGCCCAGCCCCAGCCCCCGTGCGCTGCACGCGTGCAACCACCGCAGCACCGGTTTTGCGGCGAAGCGTTCGACCCCTTCGCCGCCGCAGACGATGATCGCATCCACGGTGCGGGACTGGATTTCGTCGCCGATCCCGAAATCGGCGTTGATCGAGAGCCCGTCGCTGGCGGTGACCGGGCCGCCGTTCCTGGAGATCATCCGCCAGCGATAGACACGGGATCCGGCCACGCGATTGGCCATGCGCAGCGTCTCGATCGCCG
>VYEH01000304.1:3552-5124 GCA_009843005.1 Pseudomonadota bacterium
CGCTTGCGTTTCGGCGTTTGCCATCGCGCAGACAGTGTTCTTTGACCGACTGAAGTATGCGGCGACAAAGGCTCAAACTCAATGTCGGGACATTTGGATTATCGCAAGGCGCGCGCGGCGTCCCTCCCGGGAGAGAACTGGCGCGATGCGGTTAGCCTTTCTCGAACGCGCGACCGCCCCTAGGCCGAGTACTCCAGCATCCGCGCCACGGAGCGCAAGGCGCCCTCGCGCACAGCCGGGTCCACCTCGACTTCGAATTTCAGTTCCTCCAGAGACGCCAGGATCTTCGGCAGCGTGATGGTCTTCATGTGCGGGCAGAGGTTGCAGGGCCGGACGAAGTCCACGTCCGGGAACTCCACCGCCACGTTGTCGCTCATGGAGCACTCCGTGATCATGACCACCCGGGAAGGCCGTTCCCGGTCCACGTAGCCGATCATTCCCGACGTCGAGCCCACGAAATCCGCCTCCTCGAGAACGTCCGGCGGGCACTCCGGGTGTGCGATGATCTGGATGTCCGGCGTGGCCTTGCGGTAGCCCCGCAATTCCGCGCCCGTGAAGCGTTCGTGCACTTCACAGGTACCTTCCCAGAGAATCACCTCCACATCGGTCTGCTCGGCCACGTACTTGCCCAGGTAATTGTCGGGCAGGAATATCACCCGGTCGACGCCCAGCGCCTCGACGATCCTGACCGCGTTGGCCGAAGTGCAGCAGACATCGGATTCCGCCTTCACGTCGGCGCTGGTATTGATGTACGTGACGACCGGCACGCCGGGATAGCGCTGCTTGAGCAGGCGGACGTCCTGCCCGGTGATCGAGGCCGCCAGCGAGCAGCCGGCGCCAAGATCGGGAATCAAGACCGTCTTTTCCGGGTTGATGATCTTCGCGGTCTCGGCCATGAAGTGCACGCCACACAGCACGATGATGTCCGCATCCGTTTCGCTGGCCTTCTGCGCGAGTCCCAGGGAGTCCCCCGTATAGTCGGCCACGCCGTGGTAAATCTCCGGCGTCTGGTAGTTGTGGGCCAGGATGATCGCGTTGCGCCTGACCTTCAGTTCATTGATGAGCGCCACGTAGGGCGCGTGCACCGGCCATTCGACCTCCGGAATGACATCCCGGACCAGTTCGTACGTTGCATGCGTCGCCGCGGCTACTTCGGGGGAGTAGGTGAGAGTCTGCGCCATGAACCGGCTCCTTGTACTCATAATGAGTATAACTGCCCGAAAAGTATATCACAGCCGTGTCATCCAGGGGCAACAGTCCCCGGACCGATCCGGCAAGCTGCGGGGCAATTGCCGCCAGCCTCCATTCCCTTCCCATTCGCCCAAGTCCCCATGTCGCGCCGTGTGCTCTGGGGTAGGATGTCACCCGCATCCACATGTATCCGAGGAGCCATGAAATGCGATTGAGGTTTGCAGCGATTGCTGTATCAGTTTTCGTAGCCGGAACAATGAGCGTCCCTGCAGCCGCTCAAGCTGACCGGGACGATCCCGAACTCGACCGGGACGGCGTGCCGATGTGCACGGACCCCGAGCTTCGGGATCCCGTGGCGTGCGTGCCGATCACCTACGACAC
>VYEH01000376.1:0-790 GCA_009843005.1 Pseudomonadota bacterium
GTTGACGAGAAGGCCAGGATCACCCGGGAATTCGAGGAGACCGTGGTACCGCTATTCGCGGATGGCAGCATCGAGCCGCTCATCCATGTGGTTCTGCCCCTGGAGGAAGCGGCCGCGGCGCATCGAATGATGGAGTCAAGCGCGCATTTCGGGAAGATCGTGCTCGCTGTGGCCTGAGGGGGCGGTGGCCGCTGACGAGAACATTAGTCGCCGGGACCTCAGTAGCAGAAACTCCTGAAGGGCGCACGCGGTGTCCAAGCTATACTGGCGGCGCAGCTTATCGTAAGAGGTTCGCCCATGCCTACGCCCGGCAAGTCTCCCGTCATCCCTGCGATGCGGTATGAAGATGCACCGGCTGCTATCGAGTGGTTGTGCAACGTGCTCGGCTTTTCGAAACACCTGGTCGTGCCGCTTGAAGACGGCGCCATCGCGCACGCCCAGTTGGTTCTCGGCGATGGCATGATCATGTTGGGCAGTGCGCGCGACGACGAATACGGTCAGCTTGTCAAAACGCCCGGGGCGAACCGCGAGAACACGCAGAGTGCCTGCCTGGTGGTTGACGATCCCCACGCCGTTCACGAACGCGCGGTCGGCGCAGGAGCGGAGATCGTCGTGCCATTGCAGAACCCGGAATACGGTGGCGTGTTCTTCGCCTGCCGCGATCCGGAGGGCTATCTCTGGAACATCGGTTCCTACGATCCATGGGATACGCCCTCGGCGACATAGATCTCATCCACAACCGGCAGCGCAGAAACGATGCCTGGAAACAGTGCCGGGTGATGGAATGGTA
>VYEH01000376.1:800-2251 GCA_009843005.1 Pseudomonadota bacterium
AATCGCTGGCGCCCTGTGGGTGCTGGCCGCCGTTATCATTGTACGGTGAACACGCTGTGCCGAGAATGCGGCGCCCGGCCGCCCGCCGACACTGAAACCTGCCCGGACTGCGGCGCAAGGCGCGTCGTGCGCCACGATGAACTCCATGACCTGCGCATCGCGCACCTGGACTGCGACGCGTTCTACGCCGCCATCGAGAAACGCGACCGGCCCGAACTGCGCGACGCGCCGGTGATCGTCGGAGGGCGCCACCGCGGCGTGGTGGCCGCCTGCTGCTATGTGGCCCGTTCGTACGGCGTGCATTCGGCGATGCCCATGTACCAGGCCTTGCGGGCGTGCCCCGAGGCGACCGTAATCAAGCCCGATATGAAAAAATATGTCGCCGTCGGTCGAGCCATACGCGCGATGATGCAGAAGTTGACACCGCTGGTGGAGCCGCTGTCCATCGACGAGGCGTTCATGGATCTCTCGGGTACCACCTCGATGCACCGCGCCAGCCCCGCCCGAACCCTTGCGATGCTGGCGCGGCGGGTCGAGGAGGTGCATGGCATCACCGTTTCCATCGGCCTCAGCTACAACAAGTTTCTCGCCAAGATCGCCTCTGACCTGGACAAACCACGAGGATTCTCGGTGATCGGCCGAGCAGAGGCCCGATCGTTTCTCGCCCCACAATCGGTGACCCTTCTGTGGGGCGTTGGTCCGGCGATGCAGCGGCGCCTGGCGAAGGACGGAATCGACCGGATCGGGCAACTCGCGCGCCTCAGTGAGGATGAGATGGTTAACCGTTACGGACGCATCGGCCGCCGCCTCTGGACCTCCGCCCGAGGCGAAGACGATCGTTCGGTGGAACCCGGCCGCGAAGCGAAGAGCGTTTCTTCGGAGATTACGCTGGACACGGACATTGCGGATGCCGACGAACTGCGCCCGATCCTGTGGCAACTGGCCGAGACGGTGGCGCGGCGGATGAAAAAGGCAGGCGTGCTGGGCCACGGCGTGACGCTGAAGCTCAAGACCGCGGACTTCCGCCTGCTGACCCGGTCGCGGCGATTGAGCGGACCGACGCGCTCGGCCGAGGCGATGTACGGCGCCGCGGAGCGCCTGCTCACCCACGAAGCCGACGGGCGGGCCTTCCGGCTGATCGGCGTGGGCGCCCACGATCTGATCCAGGCCGCCGAGTCTCCCCAGGGCGACCTGCTCCGCGACGGGCCGAACGACGGCCCCGTCGACCGGGCGCTGGACAGCGTGCGGGAAAGGTTCGGCGAGGCGGCTATCGTCAAGGGGCGCGGCTTCGGCGTGAAGCTGAAGCGGCAGGGACCGTCGAAGGTAGAGTAAGGCGACGTCGCTCCGCGCCCGCAAGAGCAGGCATAATTGGGCCCATGACCACGGACAAGCCGATCGACGCAAGGCAGGCGCAGGCGTTCGTCGCGAACGAGTTCGACGAGTCGATTATC
>VYEH01000376.1:2261-2989 GCA_009843005.1 Pseudomonadota bacterium
CATCAGGATCCCGAACAAGTCGCCCGACTTCGATCCGGACTGGGCGCGCAACGGCCACATGCACGACGCGATGGCTCTCATCGTCGAGTGGTGCCGGGCGCATCCGGCGGACGGCATGAAACTCGAGGTCGTCGAGCTTCCGGGGCGAACGCCGCTGCTCTACATCGAGATACCGGGCCAGGTCGACGACACCGTCCTGCTCTACGGTCACATGGACAAGCAGCCCGAGATGACCGGCTGGAACGAGGGACTCGGCCCCTGGAAGCCGGTACTGCGCGGCGAGCGGCTCTACGGGCGCGGCGGCGCGGACGACGGTTACTCGACCTTCTCGTCGCTTTCGGCCATTCGGTTATTGCAGGGCCAGGGCATCCCGCACGCGCGCTGCGTGGTGATTATCGAGGGCAGCGAGGAAAGCGGCAGCCCGGACTTGCCCTTCTACATCGAGCATCTGCGCGACCGTATTGGCGAACCGAGCCTCGTCGTCTGCCTCGACTCCGGCGCCGGCAACTACGATCAGCTCTGGTGTACGACGTCGCTGCGCGGCATGGTCGCCGGCAATCTTCACGTCGACGTGATCGGCGAAGGCGTCCACTCCGGCGACGCCGGCGGCATCGTCCCGTCGAGCTTCCGCGTGCTACGCATGCTGCTGTCGCGGCTCGAGAACGAAACGGACGGCGCGATCCTTCCGGACTGGCTGCATGCGGAGATTCCGGCGCAACGCGTAGAGC
>VYEH01000376.1:2999-5112 GCA_009843005.1 Pseudomonadota bacterium
GCGTAGAGCAGGCGCGAGCTGCCGCTGCCGTCATCGGCGACCGCCTCTGGGAGCGGTTCCCTTGGCACGAAGGCGTGCGGCCGATGGCGGACGGCCTGGTGGACCTCGTGCTTGCCCGGAGCTGGCGTCCCGCGCTCGCGGTGACCGGCGCCGGCGGCCTGCCGGACCTGGGCGACGCCGGCAACGTCATGCGGCCCGGCACGTCGGTCCGCCTGAGTCTCCGGCTGCCGCCGGGCATCCCGGGCGACGCTGCCGCCGCGCGCCTGACCGATCTTCTGACCCGGGACCCTCCTCACGGCGCCCGGGTCCGCTTTGAGGCGCAGGGCAACGACGGCTGGAATTCACCGCCGCTCGCGGCCTGGCTCGAGGCCGCGCTGCTTGCGTCGTCGCAGACCTACTTCGGCAGGCCGGCCATGTACATGGGCGAAGGCGGAACGATCCCGTTCATGGCGATGCTCGGTGCTGAGTTTCCCGACGCACAGTTCCTCGTCACCGGCGTGCTCGGCCCGGAGTCCAACGCCCACGGACCGAACGAGTTCCTCCACATCCCCACGGCGCAGAAACTGACCTGCTGCGTCGCCGAAACGATTCGGCAGCATGCGATGAGACCCCGGCGAGTTTCGTGAGCGCGGACGTGCCGGTTGTCACGGTTTGGCGTTGACGTTCACCGCCACTGCCCGCGCAAAGCCATCACCCGTTCTCGCAAGTCGTCTGCGCTGACGTTCTCCGGCGGTATGGGATCGGCCGCGACGATGTCCACCCGGCTCCAGACGCGTGACCACTGCCGGTGAAACGCTCCCTTGCCCTGGCGGCTGAAGAAGCTGCCCCACAGGCCGCGCAGAGCCATGGGCACCACCGGTACGGGGGTCTCCCCGACGATCCGTTCGATTCCCGGGCGGAAAACATCGATCTCGCCATCGTGGGTCAGCCGGCCTTCCGGGAAGATGCACAGCAGGTGGCGTGACTCGAGCGCCTCGCGGATCTCCGCGAACGCGGCCTCGTAGGTATCGGGATCGGCGCGCTTCGAGGTGATGGGGATGGTCCGGCTGGTGCGGAAGACGAAGTTGAGCACGGGCAGTTCGTAGATGCTCTTCGCCATCACGAATCGGATCGGCCGCCTGACTGCGCCCGCCAGCAGCAGCGCATCCACGTAACTGACGTGGTTGCAGACGATGACCGCGGGGCCGCGTTCGGGAATGGCCTCCAGTCCGTCGTGGCGGACGCGGTACATGGAGTGCGACAGCAGCCACACCAGGAACCGCATGGTGAATTCCGGTACCTGTTGGAAGATGTAACCCGCCACCGCGGCGTTGGCGATGGCCACGAAAAGGAACAGCCACGGGATGCTGAAGTCCAGGTAGACGAGCCAGAAGATCGCAAGACCCGAGCCGGCGACGAGGAACAGCGCGTTGAGGATGTTGTTGGCGGCGATGATCCGGGCGCGGCGGTCGTCGGGTGTACGTGCCTGGATATTGGCCTGCAGCGGCACCACGAACATACCGGCGAACATGCCCATCAGGCCCAGGTCGACGAGCAGCCGCGGAGTGCCCACGCCCCCCCGGAATTACCCCGCCGTGCGCAGGCCCGCCGCCACGATCTGGCTCATGGCGAAGAAGGAGTCGATGCCGAACAGGCTGATGCCGGCAGCGCCCAGGGGCACCAGGCCGATCTCGACCCGCCTGCCGGAGAGTTTCTCGCACAGCAACGAGCCCACGGCGATGGAAATGGTGAAGAAGGCCAGGATCAGGGTCACGACGCCCGAGTCGCCGGCCAGGTGCAGCCGCGTCATGTTGGCGATCTGTGCCAGGTAGACCGAGCCGATGAGCCAGAACCAGGACACCCCCAGCACCGACTGGAACACCGCCTTCTTCTCCGCTGCCAGGCGAATGAGCCCCCAGGTCTCCGTCACCGGGTTCCAGGACACGGGCCCGCGCAGTGCCGACGGCGCCCGCGGGATACCGAGACTGGACAGGTACCCGGTCACGGCCACCATAACCACCATGACCGAGAGCAACAGCGACACGCTGCCGGTGTTGTCACCCGCGGTGGCGCCGCCGATGATGCCGCCGGCAATGGTGCCCAGCAGGATGGCCACCAGGGTCCCCATCTCCAC
>VYEH01000127.1:0-820 GCA_009843005.1 Pseudomonadota bacterium
GGGCATTCCACCCATGGTTTTCCTGGCCGAATGCCTGAAGGACGATCCGAGGTTCCAGGTGCTGGTGTTGATGGGCTCGGAAGTGCCCTTCCCGTTTCGCCTGACCGAAGGGAAAATCGAGGCCCCCGGCATACTGGCGCCGGTCTCGAGCAGTGTCGAGATGCTGGAATCCTGGGGCATCCCGTCACGGCTGGCCAGCAATGAAGATTATGACGGCTGCTTCGCCGGATTCGTCACGGACCTGGCGCGGCTGCGGCTGGAAGCGATGTCCGGCCGGGAACTGGACGAGGTCCAGATCTTCGGTTGCGGGCCGACGGGCATGCTGGCTGCAACCGCCGATCTCGCCAGGCACTTCGACCTGCCGTGCCAACTGGCGCTGGAGGAGTACATGGCCTGCGGGGTCGGCGGGTGCGCGGGTTGTACCGTCCTGCTCAGCACGCCGGACGGTCCCGCCATGAAACGGGTCTGTGTCGACGGGCCGGTATTCGACGCCCGCCAGGTCTACCCGGAGTAACCATCCGCCAGACCGTGCTGGATTGATCGCCGGACGGGTTCACCGGGAGCGACCGCTCGCCGGGTCTATCCGGAGTGACCACCCGCCCGCGCCGTCTCCGCCGTGATGAGTCCCCTGTCCAGCATCCTGCGAAGATCCTGCTCCAGCGTCCACATACCCCGGGACCTCCCGGTCTGGATGGCCGAGTACATCTGCGCGACCTTGCCCTCGCGAATGAGGTTGCGGATCGCCGGTGTCACGATCATGACTTCGTGGGCAGCGACGCGCCCGCCGCCGCGACGCGGAAGCAGCGTCTGCGCGATCACC
>VYEH01000127.1:830-5238 GCA_009843005.1 Pseudomonadota bacterium
CGAGCATGCCCCGGACCATGGCTTTCTCGGGTCCCGGGAAGACCTCCACGATTCGGTCCACGGTCTTGGCTGCCGAACTGGTATGCAACGTGGCCAGCACCAGGTGGCCCGTTTCGGCGGCGGTCAGCGCCAGCCGGATGGTTTCAAGGTCGCGCAGTTCGCCGATGAGCAAGACATCGGGGTCTTCGCGCAACGCCGATCTGAGCGCCTCGGCGAACCCCCGCGTGTGCTGGTGGACCTCGCGCTGGTTGACCAGCGAGCGCTTGCTGTCGTGAACGAACTCGATGGGGTCCTCTATGGTGATGATATGGTCTGGCGAATGGCTGTTGATGTGGTCCACCATGGCCGCCAGCGTGGTCGACTTGCCGGACCCGGTGGGACCCGTGACCAGGACCAAGCCGCTGCGGGCCGCGGCGATCTCCCTGAATACCTCCGGCGCCTTGAGGTCGTCCAGCGACGGGACTGTCGATGGAATCGCCCGAAACACCGCCGCGCAACCGCGGCGCTGGACGAACGCGTTGACCCGAAACCGCGCAAGCCCAGCTGCCTCAAAGGAGAAATCGGCTTCGAGATGCTCCTCGAACTGCCGCCGCTGATTGTCGTTCATGACCGCGTGCACCATACTCTGTACACGCTCGTGCGGCAGCGGCGCCAAATCGGTTTCCCTGACGTCGCCGTGAACCCGGATTCTCGGCGCCAAGTCCGCCGACAGATGCAGGTCCGAAGCGTCTTTCTCGACCGCAAATGCGAGCAGCCGCGCGACGGCCTCGGCCGGCGGCGAATCGCCCGGCAGCGTCTCCGGGGCGGATCCGGCGGAATGCGATGAGTGTTGAATCGAAAAACCTCCCGGCAAGCGCAACCCAGGTTGCGCAGCGCCTCGAAAACGTTCGCTCCCGTGTGCAGACGGCGCTTCGCGACGCCGGCCGGAGCACGGATGAAATCCTGATACTGGCCGTCAGTAAACGACAACCCATAACCGCAATTGAAGCGGCATTTCTGGCCGGTCAGACCCATTATGGGGAAAATTACGTCCAGGAGGCCCGCGCCAAGATCGCGGCGCTTGCATCGCTGCCCATCGTCTGGCACTTCATCGGCCGACTCCAGGCCAACAAGAGCCGCGAAGTGGCCGAGCGCTTCCAATGGGTCCATACCCTGGACCGCATGCGCATCGCCAGACGGCTCAATGATCAACGCCCCTACGGCACACCACCGCTGGACGTGTGCATTCAGGTCAACCAGGCCGGCGAGCCGGCCAAGGGCGGCATCGATCCGGAAGGAGTGGAGGATCTCGCCCGGCAAATCGGTCAATAACCCCTGCTCAGGCTCCGGGGTCTCACGACCATCCCGCCGGCCACCACCGATCCCTCCGGTTACTTCGTTGAACTTCGTCGCCTTCGGGATCGGCTGCAGAAAACCCTGGGAATCCCCATGGACACGCTGTCCATGGGGATGTCCGCGGACCTCGAATCGGCGGTGAGCGCGGGCAGCACCATCGTGCGCATCGGCACTGCCGTCTTCGGTCCGCGCCCGACGGGTCCGCGCCCAGCCCCCGAGGACACCAAGTGAAGAACGGCAACCCGTGCCCGTGCTATCTTTGCTCCCGATTCGGAAGCGCCCGACGCCTGTTTCAATCGAACGAAAAGCGGAAGTACCTCGCAAAAAATGAGTAGCTCACTCTTCTACCTGGTCAAGGCGCTTGGCGACCTCTACCTGCTGGCCTTCCTGTTGCGATTTCTCCTGCACTGGGTGCGGGCCGATTTCTACAACCCCTTCACCCAGGCCATCGTGCAGATAACCAACCCGTTGGTGCGCCCGGCGGCGCGATTCATCCCGACATCGCGCAGCGTGGACGTTCCCACCGTGGCGGTACTGGTCGTGCTGGAAGGTATTCTCACCTGGTTGCTCCTCAGTATCGGCAATATTCCATCCGGAACCCTGGCGCCGCTTCCATTGCTGATAATCTACCGCCTGATCAGCCTCGCCCTCTGGTTCTACTCGGTCAGCATTCTCATCTACGTTATCCTGAGCTGGGTAGGCCCCGGCGCCCGTCATCCCGTCGCGGCCGTGCTGGCCGATCTCAACGAACCGATCCTGCGCCCGGCCCGGCGGCTGATCCCCACCATCGCAGGCCTCGACCTGTCTCCCCTGTTGGTGCTGATCCTCGTCCAGGCCGCGTTCAGGCTCCTGCCGCTGCCGAACTACCTGAGCTGAACCACGGCCCGTCCCCTGCGGGCGTGAGCACAAATTCCTGCAAGAGAGCCGCGCTACGGCTTTCGCGCGAGCCCATACCCCCAACCTATGGCGGCGGCCGCGCCCGGCTCGTCCTTCCAGCGGTCCAGCGACCGGCGATAGCCGTCAAACTGCTGCCGGTCGGCCACGCCGAGATGGACGGCCGCTTCCACCGTTTCTTCGGAACAGAACCATTCAAGGGCGAAACGGTGGAAAAAGGCGACATCTTCAGCCGAAACAAAGGATTCGAACTCGGCTCCAACCTCGATATCGGCGAATCCCGCCTCCTGGAATACACGCTTCAACTGCCTTCCCATCTGCGGATGGCCGCCGTTGGCCGCAAGCAAATCCCCGAATGTATCCCAGCCGGCGTTAAGGCCATCGACTCCGGGCTCGAAAAAACAGGACGACTTGATCAGTTCGCGGCAGGCGAGCAATCCCCCGGGCTTGAGCACGCGTTTGACTTCCGCCAACACGGCCGGTGTATCCGGTACATGCATGAGCACGGCGTTGCAGTGGGCGACATCGAAGAACCCGTCCTCGAAAGGCATCTCCGTCACGTCGCCAGTTCGCAACTCCATGTTGCCGTGTCCGCCGGCGAGAGCGGCGGCTCTGGCAATCTCGATCTGGGAGGCTTCCATATCCATCCCGTGCAATACGCCGGGCTGCACCGCCTCTGCAAGGCCTACGGAGATCGTCCCGGGTCCACACCCGAAGTCGAGCAGTCGCATGCCCGGCCGGAGGTGCGGGAGCAGATGGGCCGCGCTGGACTGCGCGCTGCGGCGCTCCAGCAATTGCAGGAACTCCTGGGTGTAACCCATCGTATAAGTCGAGTCTGCCGTGTCCCGGCCATCGGTTTCTCGCATCGCTTGCTCCTCGCGTTTCCGTGCGCGCGCATTATGGCCAGCCCGGGCAGGCGTAGCAATCCGGAAGCGCGCCGCTCAGTGCTCGCTCTTGACCCGGTTCCGGATGCGGATGAGATCGCCGTGGGGTATGTACAGCAGCCCCGCGACCTTCCGGACCAGGTGATCCTCGTGCTTGTCCAGGCGGCTGTCCGCCAGGGCGACCCGCCACAGCATCTCGATCACCGAGCGCTTCTCTTCAAGGGTCAGCCGTTCGTGCAGAACGCGCGTAAACGATTGCAGCGAGACCGAGTGATCCGCCTCCTGTTCGGCTTCCCGGATCAGCAGCCTGGTTTCCTCGTCCGGCAGATCGAAAAATCCCTGCAACAGGTCGAATACCGCCTCACCCTCGGCCATGTCCTCGTCGTAGTCTGCGCGAACGACTTCCACCAGCAGGGTCGCAGTGGACAGGCGGATCGCATGATCGCGATCGCCGTCGTCTTCCCCGGTCCCGGCCAGGGTCTTGTTCAGGATTTGGCGTAGTTCTCTGAGCATACGGGTGATTTGGGTGGCGGCAGTTCCGTTTAACGCCGCGCCAGGCTGCGGCAACCGTCGGCCGCAAGGCCGTGGCGGGCGACTGGTGCGAATCGCGGGTCAATCTCCTTCGCCAGGATCGAAATCCAGGGATGCGGAGTTGATGCAATACCTCAGTCCCGTGGGTTGCGGACCATCCTCGAATACATGCCCGAGATGGGCTCCACAACGGGCGCATACGACCTCTTGCCGGACCATGCCGTAGGTTGTATCCCGGGCGGTGTCTACCGCTTCCGATGTGGCCGGCTCCCAGAAACTCGGCCATCCGGTGCCCGAGTCGAACTTGGCGCCGGAGGCGAACAGTTCGTCTCCGCAGCAGACACAGAGGTACATACCGGACGCCTTGTGGGCGTTGTACTTGCCCGTGAACGGGCGTTCGGTGCCCGCCTCCTGGGTCACGTGAAACTGTTCCCGGCTCAAACGGGTCTTCAATTCTTCCGCGGAAGGATTCGACTGCTTGCTCATCGGCGCTCCCGGTTTCTTCACACGACGGCCCGCCTGCCGGGCCATCGGTAAACCCAATGGGCGGCATAATGGTATCGTACCTGCCCGATGGGCGGCATCATCGAATTCAGGCGTCTGACCAAGAGCTACGGGCAGACGGAAGTCTTCCGGAATCTCGACCTGGAAATTTCCCCGGGAATCACAACGGCTCTCGTGGGCGAGAGCGGCTGCGGCAAGTCCACGCTGTTGCAGCTCATCAATGGCCTGGAGCGGCCGGACCGGGGCGCCGCGCATACCTT
>VYEH01000127.1:5248-21352 GCA_009843005.1 Pseudomonadota bacterium
CTTCGGCCGGCCGGTCCCTGCAACCGGCCTTTTGGCGTTTCGCCGGGTGATCGGCTACGCGGTGCAGGGGACGGGCCTGTTCCCCCACATGAGCGTGGCCAGGAACATTTCGCTGCTGGGAGAACTGGAGGACTGGCCCGATTCCCGAATTCGCGCCCGCACGGGCAAACTCATGAGCCTCATGGCGCTGGACGGCGAGCTGAAGTCCCGGTACCCGCATGAGCTTTCCGGCGGTCAGCAACAGCGCGTGGGAATCTGCCGGGCCATGTTTCTGCAGCCGGACATCCTGCTGCTGGACGAACCGTTTTCCGGCGTGGACCCGCTGACACGGGCCGACATACACACGCAATTCCTCAAACTCATGGGCTCGGAGTCCACCACCGTGGTGATGGTCACTCACGACATGTCCGAAGCCGTGATCCTGGCGGACGAAATCGTTGTAATTCGCGAAGGAGCGATCGTCCAGCAGGGTCCGGTGGAACGTATCAAACGGTCCGCCGATGCCTATGTGGCCCGGCTTTTCGGCGCGAGTGCGGTTTCATGAGCACGACTCCGCCGAGTCGGGCGCGTACCTCCGCGGCGCCACGCACCCGCCGGAGGGGCAGGCGAGCCGCTGGTTCCGCGTTCCGGATCGCACTGCTCATCGCGGGACTGTGCGGCTCCTGGACAGCCAACACGCAGACGCGCCCCATCGTCATCGGAAGCAAGATGTTCACCGAAAGCTACCTGCTCGCGGAAATGATGGCGCAGGTGCTGGAGGAGCGCGGTTTCGAGGTCCGGCGCCTGTCCGGGTTGGGGGGCACGCTGGTCGCTTTCCAGGCGCTTCAGTCGGGCGAGATCGACGCCTACCCCGAGTACACGGGCACCCTGGCGCAAGCCATTCTCGAAGCCGAAGGGGAGTTGGACGAAGCGGAATTGGACGCCCGGCTTGCGCCCCTCGGAGCGGAATTGCTCCCCCGCCTGGGCTTCAACAATACCTATGCCATCGCCGTGACCGGTGAGACCGCGTCGCGTTTCGGTCTGCAGCGGATATCCGACCTGGTCTCCCTTCCGCAACTGCGATTCGGATTCAGCCACGAGTTCCGCGACCGGGCCGACGGTTGGCCGGGCCTGCAACAACGGTACGGACTGCCGCAGACCCAAAGCGGCATCGGACACGGCCTCGCCTACCTTGCGCTGCTGGAAGGCGACATCGATGTCACGGACGCCTACTCCACGGATGGCGACCTGCTCAGATACGACCTGAGGGTGCTGGAGGACGATCTCGGTTTCTTTCCCACCTACCATGCGGCGCCACTGGTGCGGAACGATCTGGATGCCGGCGTAAAGGCTGCGCTGTCCGCGCTCACGGGCCGCCTCGACGATGAGACCATGCGCGCATTGAATGCCGAGGTGGTGGTGGAGGAACGCACCTTCGCCCAGGTTGCCCGGTCCTACCTGCTTGCGCAGGGTCTCGTAACCGCAACGGAGGCCCGGACGCCGACGCTCTGGGACACGCTGGCGCGCAACACGTTGACTCACCTCAAACTGACGGCCATCGCCGTATTGGCGGCCTGCGTGGTGGGGGTGGGCCTGGCGCTGCTGGTGTACCGGTCTCCCGCGCTCTCGGCGGGCGTTCTCTACATCGCCGGGCTGCTGCAGACGATTCCCTCGATCGCCCTGTTGGCCCTGATGATTCCCCTTGCCGGTGTCGGCCAGGCGCCGGCCATAATCGCCCTGTTTCTCTATTCGCTGTTACCCATCGCGCGCAATACGATTACCGCTCTCATCACCATCGACCCGTTGCTGCAGCGAGTCACACGGGCGCTGGGGCTGACCGAACTGGAGCAGTTGCGCCATGTCTATGTGCCGCTCGCCCTGCCGCACATGCTCGCGGGCGTACGGATCGCCGCGGTGGTCAGCATCGGCACGGCCACGCTTGCGGCCTTCATCGGCGCCGGGGGACTCGGGGAACCCATCGTAACCGGGCTGGCGCTGAACGACACGGGACTCATCCTGCAGGGCGCAATACCCGCGGCGCTGCTGGCGCTGGGCGCGGAACTGTTCTTCGAAGTCCTGGAGCGCCGGCTCGTGCCCCGACACCTGGTGTCGCAGCATGGGGCCTGACGCCAATTCCGGCTAATCGATGTTCAGTGGGTGAGGACCGAGTAGCTCCGGGACATCCGCGCAGGGGATCAGCCTGAGGGCCCGTCAACACTACCCGAGAGGCTCTGTTGGCCCTGGTCCGGGGCCGGTTCGGCGCCGAGCAGCAGCGAATTGACGCGGCGAACGAATGCCGCAGGATGCTCCAGGGGCCGCCCCTCGACCAGGGTCGCCTGTTCCAGGAGCAGCCGTGACAGGTCCTCGAAGCGACTCTCCTCGCCGGGTTCGCTCAACATGCCGACGAGCGGATGATCGAGGTTGATCTCCAGCGAGGGAACGGTTTCGGGGGGCTCCTGGCCCGTGGCCTTGAGCAGCTCGCGCATCTGGAATCCGAGGTCCTGTTCGCCGATCACCAGACAGGCGGCGGATTCCTTCAGCCTGTCGCTCGCGCGGACCTCGTCCACCTCGTCCCGCAGCACCCGCTTGATCCGCTTGAGCAGATTCTTTTGCTCCTTACTGAGTTCAGCCACAATTGTCTGTTCCGACTCGCCCTTGCCGAGATCCAGTTCGCCCCGGGCGACATCCCTGAACGACTTGCCCTTGTACTCGGTGAGGTGCTGCATGACCCACTCGTCGATCCGGTCGGACAGGAGCAGCACTTCGATGCCCCGCTCACGCAGCGCCTCCAGGTGCGGGCTGTTGCGAGCGGCTTCCGGCGTATCCGCGATGAGGAAGTAGACGGCGTCCTGGTCTTCGCCCGCACCCTCGAGGTAGTCGTCCAGCGAACGATCCTGCTCAAGATCATCGGAGGCGGTGCTGTTGAATCTGAGCAGGGCGGCAATCTTCTCCTGGTTCCCGGCGTCTTCGGCGAGACCTTCCTTGAACGCCACGCCGAACTCCTTCCAGTACGTGGCGTACTTTTCCGCCTCGTCCTTCGCGAGGCGCTCAAGCATGGCCAGCACGCGCTTGGTCAGGGCGCTCTTCATCACCCCCACCACCGGATCATGTTGCAGCAGTTCGCGGGATACGTTGAGCGACAGGTCTCCAGAGTCCACTACGCCGCGGATGAACCGCAGGTACAAGGGCAGGAATTGCGTTGCTTCGTCCGTGATGAACACCCGCTGGACGTATAGCTTTACCCCGCGCGGCGACTCCCGGTTCCACAAGTCCCAGGGCGCGGCCGAGGGGACGTACAGCAGACTGGTGTATTCGCGCTTGCCTTCCACCCGGTTGTGGCTCCAGATCAGCGGATCCTTGAAATCGTGGGCGATATGCTTGTAAAACTCGACGTATTCCTCGTCTTCGACTTCCGTGCGAGGCCGCGCCCACAGTGCCTTGGCCTTGTTCACCGGCTCGTCGGATTCGTCGTCTTCCTTGCCTGCAACCCCAAGCTTCACCGGAAACGCGATATGGTCGGAGTACTTCCTGATCAGGGCGTTCACCCGGTAGGACTCCAGGAACTCTTTCTCGTCCGGCTTCAGCGTCAGCGTGATGGTCGTTCCCCGTGATTCTTTCTCCGCCGGTTCCAGCGTATAGCTGCCGTCGCCGCTGGAGGCCCAGCGCACCGACTCGCCGGCCCCGGCGCCGGCGCGGCGGCTGAGCACCTCCACCTGCTCGGCGACGATGAACGAGGAATAGAAGCCGACTCCGAACTGGCCGATGAGGGCGGAATCCTTCTGTGCCTTGCCGTCGAGGGATTCGAGGAAACGGGCGGTCCCGGAGTGTGCGATCGTGCCCAGTTGCTCGACGATTTCGTCGCGGCTCATGCCGATGCCGTTGTCGCTCACGGCAAGCGTGCCGGCATCCGGGTCCAGGGTGACCTGGATGCCCAGTTCGGGATTGTCGTCCAGCAGATCCGGTTGGCTGAGGGACTCGAAGCGCAGCCGGTCGTTGGCGTCGGAGGCGTTGGAGATCAGTTCGCGGAGAAAGATCTCCTTGTTGCTGTACAGGGAATGCACCATGAGGTGCAGCAACTGCTTCACCTCGGCCTTGAAATCGAAGGTAGTCGGTTCCGTTGCGTCGCTCATCGATGGCCTCTCAGTCATCCGATGTGGGCTAGATGGGGGCCGGACGCACCGATATCAAGGCTGGATTTCGATGGGCATCCCTTCGGCGGTCATCAGCCAGATGTCCACCATGTCGGCGTTGGAAACCGCGATGCATCCATCGGTCCAGTCCATTCCCTGGCCGCGCATGGCGGCGAATCGGCCGTCGTTGGGCTGGCCGTGGATCATGATCATTCCACCGGGGTCCACGCCGGCCGCCGCGGCCAGCGCCTGGTCCCGCTCGTTGGGGTAGGACACCTTCAGCGCCATGAAGTATGCGCTCTCGGGATTCTTCGATTCCAGATGGTACCGGCCTTCCGGGGTCCTGAGATCGCCGGACTCCCGCTTCGGCCCTTCGGGGACGAGACCCAGGGCAATGTCGAAACTCCGCAGGATTTCCCCCGCCCGGTACAGTTGGAGCTTGCGTTCCGACTTGAGTACGACGATGCGGTCGGCCCGGGGATGTTGTGGCGAAAGCTCGTTGGCGAGGCTGCCGCCGAGATGCGGACAAGGCAGAAGCAACAGCAGCAAAGGTCCGATCAGCCGACCCATGGGCACGCTACTCTAAGCCAAAGGCTCCAGCCGGATCAACGGGAATTGAGGCTCCTAGAAGCGCTTCAGGGCCGCGATCCGCTCTTCCAGCGGCGGATGCGACATGAAGAGTCTCTTCAGCCCGACGGCGCGCGAGGAGGAAATTCCCATGGCCCGCATGGACTCCGGCAGCGCCGAAGGCTCGTGCGCGCGACGAAGCCGCTCCAGCGCATTGATCATGTTCTGCCGCCCGGCGAGCTGCGCCCCGCCCTGGTCGGCACGGAATTCCCGGCGGCGCGAGAACCACATCACGATGGTGCTGGCCAGGATGCCCAGGACGATCTGCGCGACGATGCTGGCGATGAAGAAACCCGGCCCGTAGCCGCGCTCGGTCCTGAAGATGAGCCGGTCCACGAGGAAGCCGATGATCCGCGAGAAAAAAATCACGAACGTGTTGACCACGCCCTGGATCAGGGTCAGCGTAACCATGTCCCCGTTGGCTACATGGCTGACTTCATGGCCGAGCACCGCTTCGAGTTCGCCCCGCGACAGGCGCCCGAGCAAGCCCGTGCTCACCGCCACCAGCGCATTGTTGCGGTTCGCCCCGGTAGCAAACGCGTTGATGTCGGGCGAATCGTAGATCGCTACCTCGGGCGTGCCGATGCCGGCCGTCTGCGCCTGCCGCTGCACGGTGTTCACGAGCCAGCGTTCGGTCTCGTTGCGGGGGCTGGTGATGACCCGCGCGCCGGTGAGCCGCTTAGCCGACCACTTGGAGATCGCCAGCGAGATGAACGACCCGGCAAAACCGATCACCGCGGAGAAGATCAACAGCGACTGGATATCCAGTTGCGTGCCCTGCTCGTTGAGAAGCGATTCGATGCCCAGAAGCTGCATGGCGATCGTCAGGACCACCAGTATCGCCATGTTGGTGGCGATGAACAGAGCGATGCGTTTCATGTTGACTCCGAAACCGGGCCGCGCAAGCGCCCGGCCAAGACCGTGTGACTGACTAAGAAAATAAGGATAATCTGCACAAATTCAAGTGCTCTTGCATGCCGACACAGACATCCATCGCCCTTTTCAGATTCTGGTTGCCCTGGTATTGGCACGTCTGGATCTTCCATGCATGGCTCAGGGCGGTCGCGCCGCTTTCGCTGCGGTACAAGGTTGCCCTGGGGAAACGGCTGGGCCGCGTGCTTTGTCCGCTGTTTCGGGGCAAATGCAGCACGGTTCGGCGTAACCTGGAGGTCTGCTTTCCCGAACTCTCTGCGGGGGAACGGGATGCGCTTTGCAGGCGCCACTACGAGTCCGTCGGGATCGGCCTGACGGAACTGGCGACATCGTGGTTCGGCGTCCCCGAACGCCTGCGCGAGACGGTGCGCATCGAAGGCCGCGAGCACCTGGAAGAAGCCCTGGAAAAGGGCAAGGGAGTGCTGTTTTTCTGCGGGCATTTCACGCCGATGGAACTCATTCACGCGGTCATGAGGCCGCTGTGTCCGAGGGTCGCGGCCATGTATCGCCCGATGCGAAACGAGTTGCTGGACCGGATCATCCTCAGGGGCCGCAGCCGGCACATCGACGAGCTTTTCTCGAAGTACAGCGTCAAGACCCTGCTGCGGCGACTGTCCGGGAATTCGGTGGTTTTTTACCTTGCGGATCAGAGCTCCCGGGACAAGTACAGCGCCCCGGTGCAATTCTTCGGCCTGCCCGCAATGACCAACACGGCCGTGAGCCGTATCCTCAGGATCAGCGGCGCGACGCTGCTGCCCCTGTACTTCCGGCGCCTTGAAGACGAGAGCGGCTATCTGGCGACCATCGACCCGCCGCTGCCGGACCTGCCGAGCGACGACCCTGTGGCGGATACGACCCGCCTGATGCAGGCGCTGGAAGACCGTATACGCGCCTGCCCGGAGCAGTACACCTGGATGCACCGGCGGTTCAAGGACCTGCCGGACGGCTATACCGATATCTACTCCTGATGGTGGAATCTCGACCGACGCCGACGAGCATGCCGGTTCGGCGAGGGCGCTGATTTAAAATCGCACCTCTATGCAACCCGCTTCCCAATCCGGTTCGATACCGTATCGCCGCTTCCTCGCGCCGCGATTCTGGCCTGCCTGGCTGCTGCTGGGGTGGATGAGACTCGCCGCGGTGCTGCCCTATCCCTGGCAGATCGCCGCCGGCAAGTGTATCGGGCGGACCGGCCGCTTACTCACCCGCAGCTCGCGCCGCGTGGTGATGCGCAACCTTCAAGCCTGTTTCCCCGATCTCACGCCAGCGCAGCGGCTGAGTCTCAGCCGCGATCATTTCGCCGCGGTGGGCGCGGCTTTCTCCGAGATGGGGCTCGGCTGGTTCGCATCCGACAAACGGCTGCACAGGCTGATCCGCGTCGAGGGCCGGGAATATCTCGAGAATGCGCTGGCTCAGGACAAGGGCATCATCGTCCTGACCGCCCATTTCACAAGTCTCGAGACCGGATCGTCCCTTCTCCAGGAGCTGTTTCCGGGCATAAAGGCCGTCTACCGCCCCCAGCCCAACGAAATGATCGACGCCATGATCTCCCGCGGCCGGCAACGCATCGTCGCCGAGCAGATACCCAAGGACAACATTCGCGCCATGGTCAGAACGCTTCGCGACGGCGGCGCGGTCGCCTATCTCGCGGATCTGGCGGGCAGGGGCAACAACCGCGCGGTCATCCCGTTCTTCGGCGAGCCCGCCATGACCACCACCGCGGTCAGCAAGCTGGCCCGCATGACCGGCGCCACCGTCCTGACTTACTTTTTTCGGCGCCTGCCCGGGCGGGCGGGTTACGTCGTGAACATCGGCCCGCCGCTGGACGGCTTCCCGAGCGACGATCCGATTGCCGATACCCGCCGCGTGGTCGAGCGCCTGGAGGCGTACATCCGCCAGGCGCCGGAGCAGTACATGTGGACCTATCGGCGTTTCAAGGGGCGCCCTGCTAACTATCCCGATCTCTACGCCGCCGATCCATAACCTTGCAGCAGCCGATTCCAGTCCGGCTCCTCGAATGCCCCGCCGCCGGTGCGGGCGATCTTGTAGAGGGAACGGCGCAGCCGGTTGAGATTGCGCCGCTTCCAGTCCGCACCGGTGCGCACCGCGCCACGATCGAAGTCCACGAGAAATACCTGCATGCCCGCATCCAGCAAAATATTGTGGGCATTCAGATCCGCGTGATCCACGCCCCGGTCGTGGAAGCGGCGCAAGGTCGCGCCGACGGCTTCCCAGGCCCCGGCATCGATCCCGCCGGCGGTCATCACCGATGCCAATGAACGAGTATCGGCGATGCGTTCGGTGATGATTTCGCCGCGCCAGGTCAGCCCGCTTCGGTTGACGTGGGCCGCCACGGGATTCGGCACAGGCAGCCCGCAGTTATGCAGGTCGCGCAGCAGCCACCACTCCCTGAAAGGGCGGGTTCGTTCCAGGCCCGTCCAAAGGTAACGGTCGACAGTCAGCCGCGCCACCGCACCGCCGCGGCGATAGTGGCGCAGCGCCCAGGTTTGCTCTCCCCGGCGGACAAACAGCACGGCGCCGCGGCCCGGTTCCTTCCCGACGATGAGATTCCGCTCCCGCCAGTAGCGATCCCGGAACCACTCTGCGACGATCGGCGCAGGCTCCCCGCGCCGGAACAGAACCGCACTCGATCCCGCTTGTTCGATCTGCCAATCCGGAGCGTCCGGCGAATATCCCGACTTGCGGCGTCCTTTCACCAAGGTTGGGCCCTCACCGCCGATCTGCCGTCAAGCGCCGCCATGGCCACGTTCGCGACATCATCCACCGACATCCCCATCATGCAGTTGAAGTGCCCCAACGGACATTTGCGCCGGAAGCAGGGGCTGCAATCCAGATTCGTGTACAGGACATCCTTCCGTTCGGTCAATGGCGGCGTAAACCGTGGGGTCGTGGAACCGTACAGGCTGATGACATGCGTATCCACCGCCGCGGCGACGTGCATCAGACCCGAGTCGTTGGTGACCGCGACAGCGGCGGCGCCCAGCAGGTCGACCGCGTCGGCGAGCGTGGTCCTGCCGCCCAGGTTGATAACATCATCATGATCTGCGGCCACCCTGACCGCCTCGCCAATTTTCCGCTCGCTCTCAGAACCCAGCAACCAGACCTGCGATCCGGCGCCGGCCAGTCGCGCGGCCAGCGCGCCGAAGCGGTCGGCGGGCCAACGTTTCGCGGGCCCGTACTCCGCGCCGGGCATGACCGCGACGGTTGCGGGTGTCGGCGTGAGGCCGAGGCGCTGTACGGCGCTACGCAGATTCTCCTCGTCCGTTCGCAGCAACGGCTGTGGCGGCAACGGCAGTTCCTCATCGTCCTTCGGCAATCCCAGTGCGATGAACCGCTTGACGGTCTGATCCAAGCGGGCGGGGTCGAAGGGTCGCGCGTCGTTTATGAGCGCAAATCTCCATTCGCCACGATACCCGGTACGCACGGGCACGGCCGCGAAGAATGGCACCAGCGCAGACTTCAGCGATCGGGGCAGCACGATCGCCCGCCGATAGCCCCGGCTCCGCAAGCGCCGACCCAGCTTCCGGCGCGTACCCACGGCGGCTTCGCCATGGGCCACGTCGAGTTCGATGGCCCGGTTCACTTCCGGCATGCGATCCAGGATGGGCTTCGACCAGGGAGGCGCAATCACGTCTATCCGCAGTCCGGTGTGGCGGCTCTGCAGCAGCTTGTAGAGCGACTGGGCCATGACCATGTCGCCGATCCATGCCGGACCCACGATGAGCAGCTTATCCGCGCTCACCGCTATTCGATGCAGAGCCTTCGAGGCTATCCAGATACGCCTTGACGCCCGTCGCGACGCTGGCGAAGGGCCGATCGTAGCCCGCACGGCGCAACTTGGTGATGTCCGCCCGGGTGTAGCTCTGGTAGGCACGCTCCAGGTGTTCCGGGAAGGAAATGTAGCGCTTGCGGCCGGCGCCGTGCCAGCCGATGACCGCATCGGCCAGGTCGTTGAAGGTGGCTGCCCGGCCGGTGCCGACATTGAAAATTCCGGAGACGCCTGGGTGCCGGCCGAACCACAAGTTTACGTCGACGACGTCTTCCACATAGACGAAATCCCGCAACTGCTCGCCGTCGGCGTACCCATTGCATCCTTTGAACAACCGGGCCTCGCCGTCCTCCTGCACCTGCCGGTGCAGTTGCCAGGCGACGCTGGCCATCGGGCCCTTGTGCGACTCACGGGGTCCGTAGACATTGAAATAGCGCAGCCCCACGACCTGCGAACCTGTTTCGCCCAGCCGCCGGCGCACGTACCGGTCGAACTTCAGCTTGGAATAACCATAGACGTTCAGTGGCCGCTCTCTGCCTGCGTCTTCCTCGAAACAGTCGCCGGCGCCGTAGACGGCCGCCGATGAAGCGTAGATCAGGGGCACCCCGGCCATACGGCAATACTCGAAGATCTCCGTCGAATAGCGGTAGTTGTTCTCCATCATGTAGCGGCTGTCCCACTCGGTGGTGACCGCGCAGGCGCCCTGATGGTAGATGCGTCGCGGTACGAATCCGATGCCGTTTTGCAGCCGCTTGAGGAGTTGACCCTTGCCCCAGCAGTCGGCGATCTCGCAGTCCGCGAGATTTTCGATCTTGCGGCCGTCGCCCGGTTCGTCCACGGCCAGGATGTCGCGTTCACCGGCTCGATTGAGTCCGCGCACCAGGTTGCTGCCTATGAACCCGGCGGCTCCGGTGACGACGATCATGGGATCAGGTTTCGTCGACGAGAATGTATCGGGTACCGCAGTACGGACACACGGCCGTGCCGGTAGCTTCGATCGGCAGATAGACTTTCGGATGCGAATTCCACAGATAGGTGCCCGGCAACGGGCAATGCAGCGGCAATTGGTCGGCAGACACCTGAACCTGCCGTTCGGCATTGGCCGGCTTCAGGGTTTCCTCCACTCTTCCCGGACGTATCCGCACCGCCTCGCCTCGAATATTGGGGGATGCCGATTATAGCGGCAGCCCGGAGCCAGCGCCGTGGGATTTCGCGGCGCAAACTCCTAAACGCGGAATCCGTCCCTGCTGAGCGGCAGCGTCCGCACGCGATGCCCCGTGGCCGCATGGATTGCGTTGCAGACGGCCGGCGCGAGCGGCGGCAGCGCCGGTTCGCCCAGACCCGTCGGCGGAAAATCGCTCTGGATGAAATGCACATCCACGACCGGGGCATTGTTCATGCGCATCAGCGGATACTGGTGGAAGTTCGACTCCTGCACCCGCCCGTTCTCCATGGTGATTTCCTGCCCCAGCATGGCGCTGAGGCCGTCCATGACTGCGCCCTGACACTGGTTTTCCGCGCCGCTGAGGTTAACGATCGGCCCGACGTCGCCCGCCACCGTCACGCTGTGCACGGTGAGCCTGCGATCGTCGTCCACGCTGACATCGGCCACCTCCGCGAAGTGCCCCTCGTGGCTGAAGTAAAACGCGAGACCCAGCCCACGCCCTGGCGGCAATGTTCGACCCCAGCCGGCACGCTCGGCCGCGAGCCGGATCACGGCGGCGGCGCGTCCGGTATGCAGGGCCTCCTCGTTGCCTTCGTCCAGCCAGCGGGGCTCACCCATGGTCTCGAGCAGAAACTCCAGATGGTCGCGCCCGGCGGCCACGGCAAGCTCGTGGTGAAAGCTCTGTACCGCAAAGGCGATGGCGTTCGCCCCCGGCGCGCGCCACGGTCCCGTGGGTGTGGCAAGCGGCAGCATCGACTGGGTGATCCGGTAGTTTCCGGCCAGTCCCTCCGGAAATTCTCCGCCCCGCATCGATCCGCCCGACACCGGGACCCGGCCGTCGTGGGTGAAGGTAATGAAGTGATCGTCCCACGCGGACAACCGGCCGGCGCTGTCCAGCGCCCCTCTCAGCGAGTGGAACCCGCCGGGGCGATAGAAGTCGTGCGCCATGTCGTCTTCCCGAGCCCACTGCAGTTTCACCGGTGCACCGACCCGCCGGGCGATCGCCGCGACCTCGCAGACGTAGTCGTTCATGAGCCTGCGCCCGAATACGTGTCTGATGCAGCGTGATCCCGTCCTCGGAAATCCCGAGCACGTTGGCGACATTCTGGATGGCCCGCTGCGGCGTCTGGGAAGGCGCCCAGATCTCCATACGGCCATCGCGGTACCAGGCGGTGCAATTCTGCGGCTCTAGTGGAGCGTGCGACACGAACGGATAGCTGTAGAACGCTTCCAGCGTCTTCTCGGCCGTCTCGAACGCCCGGTCCACGTTTCCGAAGTCCCGAATGACCTCGCTGCCCGCGCGGCCCGAAAGCGATCGGGCTTCGTCAGAAAGACGGCTCCAACTGTCCGTCGATGCCTCGCTCTCGTCCCAATCCACGCGCAGGGATGCCCGTGCCTGCTGGGTGGCCCAGGTGGAATCGCCGATGATGGCGACCCCGGGCATGAGTTCGGTGACAATATCGTTGCCCTCGATCACGAAGGCGTCCCGCACGCCCGGGAGGGCGCGGATTTCATCGAGATTCGCGTTGCGCACACGTCCGCCCGTCGCCGGGCACTTCAGGTACGAGGCATACACCATCCCCGGCAGCGACGTGTCGATCCCGAAGAGCGGCTGACCGGTCACGATCTTCTCGTTATCCACACCGGTAATCCGCTGGCCGAGCAGGCGATAGTCGGCGCGGGATTTAAGGGTCAGAACGCCTGCATCCGGCACCGGCAAGGCCGACGCCGCATCGGCGAGTTCGCCGTAGCCAAGCTGCCGGCCCGTTGGGTCATGTGTCACCACGCTGTCCGCCGTCGAACATTCGGTGCCCGGGACGCCCCACCGATCGGCGGCCACCCGGACCAGCATGGCGCGGGCCGTCGCGCCTGCCTCGCGCAGTTCGTTCCACGAGTTGGGGATGGAGCGCGAGCCTCCCGCGACCTGGCGACCGTAGAGAGTTTCGCTGATGACGGACTGCTCCACCCGCACATCGTTCCAGTCCGCATCCAGTTCTTCGGCCACGATCATGGGAAAGGCGGTCTTGATGCCCTGCCCCACCTCAGGGTTCTTGTTGTAGATGAGAATCGAGCCATCGGTGGAGATTCTCAGGTAGGCATTGGGTGCGAACTCGTCCGCCGTTTCCTGCCCCCGGGCGAGCGAAGGCGCGCCCAGGTAGAAACCGAGCGTCAGCCCGCCACCGGCGAAACCGGTGAGCTTGAGAAACGTGCGCCGGCTGATGTCATGCTGCCGGGTGCCGTCCGGACTGCCCTCGGCCTGGCGAATGGCATCCCTGAGGTTGGGGTCCCGCGCGAGTCTTCGCTGAGCGGCGTTCATGCGTCACCTCCCGCGTTCCCGGCGGCGGTGTGAATCGCGGCGCGAATCCGCTGGTAGGTACCGCAACGGCAGAGATTGCCCTGCATGGCGACGTCAATATCCGCGTCATTCGGCGAGGGGTTTCGCTCCAGCAGCGCCGCAGCGCTCATGATCTGCCCCGACTGGCAATAGCCGCACTGAGGCACATCGTGCTCGACCCATGCCGCCTGAAGCGGATGCAGCCCGGTGTCGTCTGCCAGGCCCTCGATCGTGCTTATGGCTTCACCCTCGACCGCCGACGAGGCGGTTATGCACGACCGGATCGGTGTGCCGTTCAGGTGTACGGTGCAGGCCCCGCAGTAGCCGCCTCCGCAACCGTACTTGGTCCCCACCAGACCCAGGTGGTCCCGCAAGACCCAAAGCAGCGGCGTAGAGGCATCGACGTCCTCAAGAACGTGCGTCTCGCCGTTGACGTTCAGACTGATCATTGGTTCGTCCCTCCCGCGGCAGATTATAACTTCGAATATGTGTATGGGCTTGCGAGCCCAAGCGCCGGGATTCTTGCCGATCAGCGCGAGGTGGGCGCTGCGCAGGGAATTGGCCCGCGGCAGCGGCACGAGGCGTTCGCGCCAGAAATCATTAGTTGGGCGTTGACCGGACGTGGTCGTGGACCTGTTGTATAGTGCGCCGCCAATGGACCTTCCGACGACGAAGCACTTGCTTGAGAAAGCGATACTGGATGTGGCCAGTTCGGAGTATGACCGATTGCGCGCAGGCATGACGCCGCACATGATTGCAAGCCGCGTTGAGGAGGCGCTTCGCTCGCTGGGCTCGCTTCGAGAAGGAACCCCGCCTGCGTACAACGAGTAGGATGCTCTCTTTTATTTGACTTGGTACCAACCTCGGCAAATCAACCTAACCCGCTTGATTGCGGATCGCCTCATCAAAGATCATCTATCTTCGGATAGGCGACAGCCAGTTCACGTCATCGACTTTGGCTGTGGAGCTTTGGCGAGCCGCTTCCATTCGAGCAACCCGAGACGGCTCAACGACCGGATAAGATCGGGGCGGTGAGTGTCGGGTACGTTCCCGTGCGCGACATACTGACGCGGGCGACGGGCTTCATGGATGCTTACGACTTCACGTTGAACCCCTATGCCGGTTGCTCGTTCGGCTGTTCCTACTGTTATGCCGCTTTCTTTTCTAATGGTGCCGACAAGACCAAGTCTTGGGGAGCATGGGTTGACGTGAAGGAGAACGCGGTCCAACGGTTGAAACGCCGTGCCGCGGGCCTGGACGGCAAGTTGATCTACATGAGTTCTGTAACGGATGCGTACCAACCCATCGAGCGGCGGCTAAGAATAACGCGGTCGTTGCTAGAAGTCATGGCAAACGGCCATAAGCCAAAGCTGGTCGTGCAAACACGGAGCCCCGATGTCGTGCGCGACTGCGACTTGTTCCGCAAGATTATCGACCATGGCGGGCGGGTGCGGGTGAATTTTACCGTAACCACGGATGACGAAGAACTCCGCAGGACGTTCGAACCGCATTGTCCGAGCAATAGGGTCCGCCTTCGAGCGGCGCGCGAGATGTGCGAGTCGGGTGTCGACACGTGCATAACGATGACGCCTTTGTTGCGGGTGAAAAACGTCGATGCGTTCGCGCATACGCTTTTGGACACGGGGGTTAAAAACTATATCGTCCAGCCGTTCCACTTCCGGCGCGGCAAGTTCATTGCCGGCACGAGAGACAAGGCGCAAAGCCTGATGGCAGACAAGCTCGGTACCGACTTGGCGCACTTTCGTAGCCGTTATCTGGATCACTATCGGTATGTTCGAGAAGTCCTTAAGGATCGATTGCCAAATCTCGAGGAGGGCAAGGAGGGATTCAGGCCGCCATTCTGAAGACTTGGACGGCCGCTGTCGGGCCTGTTCCAGGCACTGCGCGGGCTGATCGATCAATATCGGCGCCGGCCGTCGCGTTGGGCTCCAGGGCGTTGATCGCCGACTCCACCGCCGACAGCAACTCCAGCGTCAGCAGCGACACGTTGTCGATCAAAGTCTGAAACTCGTACCGGGTCTCGTTGGCGAAATCCCCGTGCGGTGGTTGTTCGCCAGATCGTGCAAGCGGTCGAAATCGCAGCCCAGGCCCTACTTCAAAACCCCCAGCACCAGCCTCCGCCACAGATCCATCCCCGGACGGCCCACCGTTCGGTCCGTCCCCGGACGAATGTGCGCCTCCAGCAGCCCGAACAACTCCTCGCGCCGCTCCACGTACCGATGTTGAAGCCCCTTCAGCACCGCCGGGATGTCGTCGCGGGAGTTGGGATCCAGCCAGATGTCCCCGATCGCCACCTGGCCGAACTGCATCTTCCGCCCCTGAACTTCGCGCATATCTTGCCCTCGAAGATCGCCCGATGTGTTAATGTGTGCACACCCGAATACATTGGGAGCATGACATGTCCGTCACCATGACGGTTCGCTTGGAGTCCGGACTCAAACAACGCCTTGAGCGCCTTTCCGAAGCGACGCAACGATCAAAGTCGTTTCTTGCCGCCGAAGCCATTCGGGACTATATCGACCTGAACGAGTGGCAAGTTCAGCAGATCGAGAAAGCGGTCGGCGAGGCCGACAGAGGTGAGTTCGCCAGCGATGAAGCCGTTGGCGAGGTATTCGACAAGTGGAGAATCGGTGCAGGTTAGCTGGCTTGCCAGGGCATTGCGGAACCTCGATGACGAAGCCGAGTTCGTCGCTCAGGAAAATCCTGCCGCCGCTCAGGCCCTGGTTCAACGCGTCCACGATGCCATCGGTCACCTGAAGGCCAATCCCGCCCTCGGCCGGCCCGGCCGAATCCATGGGACAAGAGAACTGGTCGTGCCCGGTACACGCTACATCATCCCATACCGTGTCAAACCGCGCTCCGACCGTATCGAGATCCTGCGCGTCTTTCACACTGCACGACGTCCGCCGAACCGCTGGTAACACCGCCTACGCGCCCAGCACCTCGCTCCAGAGGTCTCGAATCCAGGCGCGTTCCTCCGTAAAGGCGTCACCGGAAACGACGCGGCCGCTGCCGATCAATGCCAGTTCGTGGGCGCTGCCGCGCAGGTTGAGATAGATCGACTTGATGCGGTCGGCGGTGGCGCCCGGAACCAGTCCGTTGCGCGCCAGCGCCTCGAGTTGGC
>VYEH01000127.1:21362-25861 GCA_009843005.1 Pseudomonadota bacterium
TTGTCGGAATATTCCACCAGGTCCGGGTATTGCGCCGCGTGCGCCAGCACCCAGAACTGGACCAGGAATTCGATGTCGGCCATCCCGCCGGCGTCCTGCTTGATGTCGAACTCGCCGCCGTGGCTGCGCGACAGTTCGGAGCGCATTCGCCGGCGCATCTTCACGACCTCGGCCTTCAGGTCCCGGCGATTCACATGATGGATCAGGATCTCGCGCCGTTCGTTCTCGAACGCCTCGCGCACGCCGGCATCCCCTGCCACGGAACGGCTGCGCAGCAGCGCCTGGTGTTCCCATACCCAGGCCTGGGTCCGCTGGTACGACCGGAAGCTGTCCATGCTCGACACGAGCGCGCCCGACTGTCCGTTGGGACGCAACCGCATGTCCACCTCGTAGAGGCGGCCGTAGCGCGTCTGGATGCTCAGCAGGCTGATCAGCCGCTGCACCAGCCGCACCAGGAAGACGCGGTTTTCGACCGGCCTGGCCCCCGAAGTCCGCTGTGCATCGCCACGGGAATCGTGCAGAAAGATCAGGTCCAGGTCGGAACCGTAACCCGTCTCGATGCCGCCGAGCTTACCGTAACCGACAATCGCGAAGCCGACACGGCACCGTGATTTCCCGGTACCGCACATCGGCGCGCCATAGCGCTCGGCCAATTCCGAGTACGCCATGTCCAGCGCATACGCCAGGATCAACTCGGCGGTGTCGGTGAGTCGATCGCTGACTTTCATCAGCGGTAGATTGGCCATCCGGTCGGCCACCGCGATCCGGAACACGGCGCCACGCTGGAACGTGCGCATGACCTCAAGCTGCGATTCGACGTCGTCGGTCACGCGCTGGCGGACCGCCCGCTCCAGCGCGTCTTCCAGTTCCTCGCGCGTGGGCGCGGCGTCGAAGATGCGCTCGTCGAGCAGTTCATCGAGCAGCAGGGGATGCTGTTCGACCAGCGTCACCAGGAACTCGCTGCGTTCCGCGAGCGTCAGCAAGCGCGTCAGCGCACCGGGATTCTCGCCGATCAGCGCAAGGTAGGCGCTGCGCCGGCAGATGGCCCTCAGCAGTGGAACGAGGCGGCTGACAATCCACGACGGGTTCCGGTACTCGCGCAGCCGCAGCGCCAGGCGGGCGACGACTTCGGCCAGCCGCTGCCTCGATACTTCGTCCATCCGCCCGTACAGGTTGCTGTTGCGCAGGCCGTGGAGGTCGTCCGCCACCGCCCCGGCCTCACCGACGCCGGAGCTTTCAAGGAGGCCCGCCATGTCCGCGCGCTCCCATGCGGCCGCCCAGCGTTCATCCTGTTGCGCGCCTGACCCGCCCCGTGCCTCGCTCGCGCTCGCCTCCCGATCCGCGCCGCGGCCCGAAGCCTCGCCTTCCCTGCGGCCTTCGCCTCGTTCGTCGAACGCGAGCCGGGCGAACTCCGCCTCCACGTGCTGCCGATGAACCTCCAGTTCGACCGCCAGCTCCTCCCATTCGGGCCAACCCATCGCCCAGGCCAGGATGGCCCGCGATTCGGCATCCCCGGGCAGGCGCTGTGTCTGGTGGTCCTCCATCGCCTGCAGGCGATTTTCCAGTGTGCGCAGAAATCGATACGCCCGTTCCAGCCCCTTGACGGCGTCGGATTCCAGGACGCCCGTGAATTCGAGCCGCCGCAGCGACGGTAGCAGCGAACAGGTCCGCAACGCCGGATTCTGCCCGCCCCGCACCAACTGAAACACCTGCACGATGAACTCGATTTCGCGAATGCCGCCCGGACCGAGCTTGATGTTGTCCGCCAGGTTGCGCCTGGCCACTTCATCGGCGATCAGCGCCTTCATCTGGCGCAGCGAGCGAAACACGCCGAAATCTATGTAGCGGCGGTAGACGAAGGGTGTCAGCACCTCGTCGAACAGTTCGGCGCCGTGGCGCCGTCCGGTGATGAGCCGGGCCTTCTGGTAGGCATAGCGCTCCCAGTCCCGGCCATGCCGGATCAGGTAGTTCTCCAGCGCCGACACGCTCATCGCCAGCGGCCCGCTGGAACCGAATGGCCGCAGGCGCGTGTCCACGCGGAACGCCGTGCCGTCCGCCGTCGCCTCGTTGAGCAGCTTTATCAACCATTGCCCCAGGCGGCGGAAGTACTCGTCCGGCCGGGTCCTGGGACGATCCTCGAAGACGACGCCTTCCGGATACAGGTACACCAGGTCCACGTCCGACGAAAAGTTGAGCTCGCCGCCGCCCAGCTTGCCCATGGCCAGGATCATCATTTCCACCGGCGTTCCGCCACCGTCCACGGGCCGCCCGAAACGCTGAAGCAACTGCGACTGCGCATAGTCGTGAGCGGCCACGATGGCGCCGTCGGCCAGCAGGGACAAGTCGGCTAGATTCGTGTCCAGGTCCGACCATCCCGCCAGGTCCCGCCACGCGAGGCGCGCCATCTCCACGTGGCGTGTCTGGCGGAGCACCGTCATCGCCTCGGCCGCCGAAAGGCCGCGGACACCGAACCGCTCCGCCAGGCGCTCCGGGGAGAGCGGTTCGGAGTCCGCCAGGCGTTCCAGCAAGGCCTCGGGATGGCGAAGCAGCGTGGTCAGGGCGAAGTCGCTGCAAATGGCCACGCGGGGCAGCGTTTCCGCCGCCCGCGGATATTCGGCCAACAGAGCTTCGGGGATCGCGGCAAGGCGCTCCCTGACGCGTTGCCAACGGCCAGCGAGATGGCGCGGCAGATCGGACGGAGCGGTCAGGTTCATCGGCATTACAAGGTTGATGCAGCACCAGCTGGCGGGTACGAAAGCGCTTCACGCGTGAACAGCCGGAAGACTGCCGCCGCCGCCCGCCGGCGCAGACCGGAACTCTATCATCAACGCAGGCCGCCCGTGGCGAGCGGAGCCGAACATGAAAAGCCCCGCACGGGGGCGGGGCTTTTCAGGTCGGCTGAAGCCGGCAGGCGTTACATCATGCCGCCCATGCCGCCCATGTCGGGCGCCGCCGCGGGAGGATCCTCCTTCGGCAACTCCGCCACCATGGCCTCGGTGGTGAGCAGCAGGCCCGCCACCGAACTGGCATTCTGCAACGCTAGCCGCGTCACCTTGGTGGGATCGATGATGCCCATGGCGACCAGGTCGCCGTATTCGCCGGTGGCGGCGTTGAAACCGTAGTTCCCATCGCCCGCGGCAACATCGTTGAGGATGACGGAGGCATCCTGTCCGGCGTTGGCCACGATCTGGCGCAGCGGCTCTTCGATCGCCTTGCGCAGGATATTGATACCCACGTCCTGATCGTCGTTGTCGCCCTTGAGCTCGTCGAGCGCCGGCTGTGCGCGAATCAACGCCACGCCGCCGCCGGGAACAACGCCCTCTTCCACCGCCGCGCGCGTGGCGTGCAGCGCGTCTTCGACCCGGGCCTTCTTCTCCTTCATCTCGATCTCGGTGGCCGCGCCGACCTTGATGACCGCCACGCCGCCGGCGAGCTTGGCCACCCGCTCCTGCAGTTTTTCGCGATCGTAGTCGGAGGTGGACTCCTCGATCTCCTTGTTGATCTGGTCGACCCGGCCCTTGATCTCGGCCGCGCCGCCGGCGCCGTCGATGATGGTGGTGTTTTCCTTGCTGACCTGGATCTTCTTGGCTTCACCGAGGTCCCCGAGGCTCGCCTTCTCCAGCGACAGGCCCACCTCTTCGGAGATGACCTGGCCGCCGGTGAGGATGGCGATATCCTGCAGCATGGCCTTGCGCCGGTCGCCGAAGCCCGGCGCCTTCACCGCCGCGACCTTGACGATGCCGCGGATGTTGTTGACCACCAGCGTCGCCAGGGCCTCGCCTTCGACGTCCTCGGCGATGATCAGCAGCGGACGGCTGGACTTGGCCACGCCCTCAAGCAGAGGAAGCAGGTCCCGAATGTTGGAGATCTTCTTGTCGTGAATGAGCACGAACGGATTCTCCAGCTCCGCCCCCTGGGTCTGTTGATCGTTGATGAAGTAGGGCGACAGGTAACCGCGATCGAACTGCATGCCCTCGACCACATCGAGGTCGTTCTCAAGCGCCGAACCTTCCTCCACGGTGATCACGCCTTCCTTGCCCACCTTGTCCATGGCTTCGGCAATGTTGTTGCCGATTTCGTGATCGGCGTTGGCGGAAATCGTGCCCACCTGGGCGATGGACCTGTCGTCTTCGCAGGGCTGGGACAGGTCCTGGAGCGCCTTGACGACCGTCGCCGACGCCTTGTCCACGCCCCGCTTCAGGTCCATGGGATTGAATCCCGCGGCCACGGCCTTGAGCCCTTCCCGCAGCACGGCCTGCGCCAGCACCGTCGCGGTGGTGGTGCCGTCGCCGGCCGCATCGGAGGTCTGCGAGGCCACTTCCTTGACCATCTGCACGCCCATGTTCTCGAACTTGTCTTCCAGTTCGATCTCCTTGGCAACCGAAACCCCGTCCTTGGTCACGGTGGGGGCGCCGAAGCTCTTCTCCACCACCACGTTGCGGCCCTTGGGGCCCAGGGTGACCTTGACGGCGCTGGCCAGCACGTTGACGCCCTTGAGC
>VYEH01000187.1 GCA_009843005.1 Pseudomonadota bacterium
TTCACCAATGGCAAAATGACCCCATCAGCGCAATCGGTGACGAATGCGGGCTAAAGGCGGTACATGCTTCGGAGCGGTAGGACCCCACCCAGGGCGCGGTCCTGTTGATCGTCAGCCGGGCGTCCGCGGGCCCGCCGGGACCTGTTGTCGGATCTTCGGCAGGAACGCCCAGCGGGTCGCCCCCATGAGTCTGATCGGGGTTCGCAAAACGGAACAACCTGGGACAGCCAAAACCCGCATCGCCGCACCGGTTACCATACGCCATGATCGTTCGCCATCGAGCCGTCACTGGAGCATCAGGCTCGAAAGCGCGGTTGTTCACGTACCCGAAGGCGTACGGATAGATCGTGGTGTGAAGGCTGTCGACATATCTGTCGTGACGCAGGCCGAAGTTGTGGCCTGTCTCATGCGTAAATGTTTCCTCCGAGCCGGATGCAGTAACCGCAAAAGCCGCTTCATCCTCGAAAGTCAAGGATTCACTCTGGATACGCGTAGTGGACCCGGCAGGACCGGCGACCATGTGCGTGAGCAGATGCACCAAATCCGCGGCATGCTCGTTGCGAAGCGCATGAACCTCGTCCATGTACCCGTCGTCGGAGCTTTCCAGGCGGAACAGGTCGGTGTGGGTATGTTCTTCCACGTAGTTCACCAACGCCGAATGCGCCAGCACCAGTCGAGGGATGATCCCGCTGATCTCGAAGGCCTGATTGGCGGACTGGATCATCAGATCGATCAGTGCCTCCATCCCGGCGGAGCCGCCCTGTCGTGCCTGCATGGCGGGTGTGTAGACGACCAGTACGCGGACTTCGGAGCCGTCCTCTGTCGGCGCGTCTTCGGTCATGGCCGTCGACAATCCTGCTATCGAGGCAAGGGGATCAATGGCTGAACCGGTCTGCGGCGGGCCGGAAGGAAGCAGATCCTCCTCTACATCGTGCTCGGGCGGCGCCGCGGACGGGTCAATCTGACGGATGACATGACGACCCGAACCACCCCAGCGGATCGTGAACTTGCCTTCAGGGGTCACCACGGTGCCCACCACGACCGGGCCGTTCACGACCAGCCGCACTTCGCCCCATGCCATGCCCAGGGGGCGGCCCGAAATGAAATGGCCGGACCTCGTGGCGCGGACCCGCTCGACCTGCACGTCCACCGACGCGTCGTCAAACAGGTTCAACCTCAATATCTCCCGCCCGAGACGCGCGGCGGTGATTTGCCGGGTGTCGACGGTAACCGTTCGGCCGCGCACCGTGGCCGACTCGAGTGCAACGCCTACCTGCGGAACGAGAGCGGTCTGGATTTCCGAAAATACCCCCGCCGACGGGGTTTGGGCCAGGGTCGCCTGCAAGGCCAGTACGCACGCCAGCAGAGCTGCGATTAGTTCGACTACTCGTCGTGCCATGTTGGTTCTTCGTGTCCTCATGGCGCACCGGCGCGGCGTTGGCGCCTCAAGTCTACGAGAGGGAAAACACGTTGATGTGGACTGTATCGGCTGTGTGCAGCGCCTACCACTTGCCCGGCAGGTCGCCAACCCGCTCGTAGGCCTCCCCGATCAGCACCCCAAGCTCCCGAGCCTCGCCCTCGCCCAGGTGGATGCTCGGGCGGCCGTGGGCGAAGCGGTAGTTGCAGACGATGGCGATGTCGCCGACGTTCCAATCGATGGGGATGCCGAACTCGTCGTAGACGTTGACGAACGCCTGTTTCTCCTCCCGGGACATCTCGCTGCCGTCGCCGAACGTCAGCTTCAGGGGCCGCTCCTCGTAGGGCAGGTGCATGACCTTCGGCCAGGCGTCGAACCACATGCCGTCGTCGGCGATGCTGCTGTAGAGCACGTTGCGGTCCAGCAGCGGGAAGTATTCGAAGCCTGAAATGTAGTAGCGCGTCTTCAGGAGGCGGTTGGGGCCCCACTCGACCTCCAGCCCCTTGGCGCGGGCGGCGGCCTCGGCCTCGTCCGGGTCGTCGGTCATCATGGACTGTTGCCAGTGGTTGTAGACGCCGATCTGGGGCGTTCCGGCAAAGGCTTCGCGATCGGTGAGATCGCGGTGATAGCAGAGCCCGTGTTCCCGGAGTTTGCGCCCCAGATCCGATTCCAGGATGGCATCGGTTGCCTGGAGGTTGTCGGAAACGAACGTGTAACCGCGCCCGGGGACCGCCCGTTGACACAGGAATCCAAGCATCCGGGTGCTGTGCCCGACATACGCCATCTCGTGGTGATAGTGCAGCCAGGCCTGAAGCGGCGCGCCCACCTCGTACACGTTGGGCTCCAGCAGGTCGCGTGGATTGGCGCCGCCCTCGTAGCGCATCTCCCGATCGACGATGAGCTTCGCGAACCGCCGCATCATCTGCAGGTCGTTCAGCCCCGAGTTGACCAGGTAAACCAGGCCGACTTCGTCGAAGGTCCGGTTCATGCGCCGGGCCAAATCGCTGTCCGGCTCAAGGTCCGCCTCGCCCATGGCGTATTCGCCGCAGTCGATGGTGAACGACGCCGGCGGCAGCGCGGGCCTGCCCGTCCACCAGCGCGGCTCGATTACGCCGGGCAGGGGTTTGCTCCAGTCGGCGGCGGTGTTCGTTGCGGTGTTCATGTCGGTTGCGGTGACGACGGTGGGTCAGGATACATCACGATCCGCCCCAACGCGCGTGGCCCATCCCTGAAAAAAATTGGCGCGAAACGGCCGGTAAAGCGGTTTGCCGCTATTGATTTGGCGGGCGCGCGGCGTCCGGCGGCGCTTCGTCGAATTGCTGGCCGCGCTGCTCCGCCTCGACGCGGCGCCGATTCCACGCCCGCCATGCCTTGCGTTCCGCCGCACGGCCTTCCACACGGCCCTCGGCACGGCCCTCGGCCTTGTGCTTCTCGATCACCGGAATAACGTACCGGTTCACCATCGCCTGATACACTGACGTTGCAATTGACACCGCAATTCCTCCTGTCACGTTCACCGGGCGCGTCAGCAGCATGGCCGCCATCGCCGCGCCCGTCCCCACGCCGCTGAACTGGCCCAGCACCGCCAGCGTGAAGTCGCCCGCGTCCCACCAGTCCCCGGGCGGCGTCGCCCACTGGCCACTCATGTTATAGCCAATGCGCGCCAGCGCCACAAGCCACAGCGCCCCGGCGATCCGGAAGAACGTTCTGGCGTCCTCCGCCCTGACGCTCCAGATGGAAACATGATCCCGCGGCCGGGGCGTCGGCGACGGCAGGAACCTGCCCAGCCACTGCCATGAACGCATGTACTCTCCCTTGAGAATGTGGACCTGCGTCCACCATAGACAGGCCGAACTGGCGAGTCAGCACGAGAAACTGGCGTGTTTCGCCATAAATGGAACGAAAGGGCGTAGTTTCGCGCCATCTGCGCTTGCCGGGCTTGGCTTCTGCTTCGCAGGCGCCTGGTGTTATATCTGCTGCAGCATCGAGAACTGCACCCCGTGGGGCCGCGCGGCATGCGCGAGCCAGCGGCACAGGTAGCCAGCGTAGCTCCGTGCGACGAGAATCGTGCAACTTGCCGCATCGTCGTCCACAGCCAGCAGGACGTTTGCCTTGCCGAGGCCCGTCCGCGCACATTGTCCGGGGCCGAACTTGCGCGGATGCAGGTCCAGGGCGCAGCCTTTCGCCAGCACCGCGCGCACGTCGGCACCGGTCACGCGCAGCGCAATGTGGCCACCGCTGACGTCGTTTACTGTGGCGTGGCAGTCGGTGAGCGCTACGGCGAGTTCGCCGACGAGCTTCACGGCACGCTTTGCTCCGGTCTCTATCAGCCACTCGTCCGGACCGAGCCAATAAACGCGATGTTCACCGCCCGTGAACCTGTTCGAAGCCAGGGGCAAGGGTTGTCCCAGGACCCGTCCGGCGGCCTCTGCGGCCGCCCCGTTTCGCGGGTCGAGCCTGATGTTCAGGAACCCGCGGCGAGACATGATACCGATGTCGACGCGCGCCTCCGCTGCGGATTCCGCAGAGGAAAGAAAGCGCTCCAGGCCGTGACGGCGTGCGGTCGTTTCAGACATGTCGTCGCTGACCTGTTCGCTCATTCTCTTCACACATGTTGGCGCCGTCCCTCGGGGTCGTAAAAGGCCGGCGCAACGATCTGCACCGGAAAAGGATTGCCTTCCGGCAGCGCGGCGTAGATGGTTTCGCCCTTGCGGTTTCGCCCACCGGCGACCAGTGCCAAGGCGAACGGGTGGCCCAGGCACGCGCTCCGGTAACTGGACGTGACATGTCCGCACATGGGGGCTGGAGTCGATCTACCCGTTTCTCCCACAAGCTGCGTTCCCTCGGCAAGTACCGTTCGACCATCGGACGACAGCAGTCCGACCAACTGCTTGCGATCCTCCCGAAGGCAGTCCGGCCGCTGCAGGGAACGCTTGCCGAGAAAGTCCTTCTCCTTCGACAGCAGCCAGTTCATGCCCAGGTCCACGGGCGTGACGGAGCCGTCCGCGTCCTGGCCGACGATGATGAAACCCTTTTCGGCGCGCAGCACGTGCATGGTTTCGGTTCCGTAGGGCGCGATATCGAAGGCCTTGCCGGCCTCCATGACCCGCTCCCACATGGCCAGCGCGAAGTTGCTGTCGATGTTGATTTCGAACGCCAGTTCACCGGAGAAGCTCACCCGGAACAGGGTCACGCGCATGTCGGCCAGGATCGCCGGCCTGACGGTCATGAACGGAAATCTTTCCTTGTCCAGGGGGATGTCGCAGCCCAGCGATTCCAGCACTCTGCGGCTGCTGGGTCCGGCCACCGCGATGGTGGAATAGTGTTCGGTCAGCGATGTCAGGTAGACCTTGAGTTCCGGCCACTCCGTCTGCAGCCACTTCTCGAGCCAGCCCAGCACGTTGGCTGCGCCGCCGGTAGTCGTCGTCAGGTAGAAGCGGTGCTCGCCGAGCCGCGCCATCACGCCGTCGTCCATGAGCATGCCGTCCTCGCCCAGCATGATGCCGTAGGCGCAGCGCCCGACCTTCATGCGGCCGACGTTGTGGGTGTAGATGCGCTCCAGGAATTCGACGACGTCGGGTCCGCTGGCGTCGATCTTGCCCAGGGTGGAGGCGTCCATGGCGCCGACCGAGTTGCGCACCGCCAGGCATTCCCGCGCCA
>VYEH01000013.1 GCA_009843005.1 Pseudomonadota bacterium
ACTAAAAACATAATCGCATATTATTATATTTATAGGTCATAAAGAAGTGCAATTTGCGTTTGGTTTCCGACTTGAACAGTGACGTCAGCGTCAAAACTTGAGACAGTCTCGACGTGAGATTCAAGCACAAGGCATAGCGCCAATTCGCCGCCAAGGACACGGCCAAGGACATCGAACAGGCGATGGCAGGGAAGCTGCTGAATATCCTGTCGGCGCCGGCGGCGGCCACCCGGCCCGGCGAACTGGACAATCCCGCCTGGTGGTTGTATCCACTGATAGGCGATCTGGCCGGACACTGGAGCGTCCGCGTGACGGACAACTGGAGCGTCACCTTCCGCTTTGAGGAAGGCGAGGCCGTGGATATCGACCTCATCGACTACCACTAGCGGGCGTGAACATGGACCACACCGGCAACGCAAGCCGCGAGCGCGGCAAACTCGCCAACCCCAGTCACCCGGGCGAACTGCCGCGGGACTGGATAGACGGTCACGGCGAGACCGTCACGGCGACTGCCGCGCGGCTGAATATCTGCGGGCGAAGATCAACCGCATTCTGGCTGGACAGGGGCGTATTCCGGTGGGCTTGGCGGTGGACCTGGAGGCCATCGGCTGGTCAACGGCCCGGTTCTGGCTCGCGGCGCAGGCGCAGTTCGACATCGCTCGACTAAAACGCGAGCGCGAAGCCGCCTGAACCGCTCGACCAACGTCGATATGGCGGGATACGGGCAGTTCGGGGCGAACGCCGCCAACAGGAAGCACCCCGGCAGGCGGACCGGTCAGAACCGAAAGCGGGCCGTTACGCCGCCTCGGCGCTGCTCTGGAAGGGTCACCCCGATCGCCCGGTTGTACGGGTTGAACGTGAGGTTGTTCCCCTGGACATGGCGGATGAGCGTCGGGCTGGTGTCGTCGTCCGTGGACAGGTCAGCATCAACGGGCTGGAGTCCTTCCGGGCGTCACTCAAGAGACGCTACACGGGTACGTTCGACCAAATCAGCCCGAGGCACCTGAAACGATACGTGGCGGAGTATTCTGGCCGTCACAATGCCCGGCCGCCGGAAACCATCGACCAGATGCGGGACGTGGCTGGGAACCTTATTGGGAAGCGGTTGGCTTGCCGTGTGTTGATTGGCCGGTAGCCTGCTGATCGGGAGGCCGAATCACATACAGGCTATCTTCTATACGCCCGAGTCGGTCGTCTATACTGTCGAGGAGTGTTTCCACTGTCGCGGTTCTTTCTCGAAGGTCGCCAACGTCTAGCCTGACCTCTCTGATGTCGGCTTTGACGCTGGCTCTCTCTACAGGTATGAGTCCCGCGAGAGCGGCCCCGACAGCGAGTATGCCGATCAGCTCCTTGCTCACTTTTGTCTCCGTGACCACGGCGGACCTCTCGTCAACTGTCAAGACTCATTACAGTGTCGAAAAGTGCTTTCTCAAGTGGTGAATAAGCTGTGGATTGAATCGGTCTAATCAATTCAAGCCCCACGGTGGTATATTGCGCAGGCGGTATAGTGCGGGGACACCCAAGGTCGGGTTATCTGCTGAATGCAACAGTCTGTAACCGGCTTGTGGTAGCTCCCCGTAGCCAGGCGAACAGGCAGGAATGTCTCGCTCTGCGCGATATCGCAATGGCCCGAAGCCGTTGCGGATCGGTCCAAACAGGTGAACCCCGGGCAAGGTCGAATCTCGACCGGGGTTTTTGCCGCGCTCATGGGAGGTTAAGGGTAACCCGCGCGACGGTTGCCCAAGGTCGCAGAGTAACTGTGTAATCGTTGTCTCTCGATCCTCCCATGGCGCCTTGTCCCGTCACGGCAGAACCGTGTCGGGTTTTTTATGGGAGGTTGCTTGTGGAAACTCGCTCAGGCGCTCTGTTTTGTTCTCTGATGTATCTATTTCTGTGTGATGGTGTTTATGCTCAGGGACTGGACGATGATTGGGCCTATCTATTGGATAGGTCTCGATGCGGTCAGCGTCTGGAAACGCTGGAGGAATATGAGGATGCCATTTACGGCCACGCCCTACGTCCTACGTACGAAACCGAGCACGAGCACATCTGCGAGAAGATCAGGCGGGACGCGGGTATCTTGTATTGCCATATTGAAGCTGCGGCCACGGCCGGTCTTGGGTTAACGCGCTCAGCCCTCCAAGGCGTCCCTGAGCAGGGCAATGTCCCCCGTGTTGTCGCTAATGCCATGCGAGACGACCCCAATCAAGTTGGCGGTGAGGAGGCCAGGCAACAAAACATTGATAATGCGTGGTTTCTAGTTGACCGAGCGATGGGTCGGTATCGCGTTATAGAAGAAACGCTGGACTACGCTCTTCCTCTCTTTGAAACCGAAATCAGCAAGCTGTCCGATCTTGGATGCACAAACCCGACAAAAACATACACAGGAATGTGGAACGCCTTCTTGCTGGACTCACCTTCCTCTGTGCAGGAACTTCTAGACGGGCGCACTCGGCTTAATATCCAGTAGGCCTGATAAGCTACTGACTTTAAAGAACTTTAATGCTTGTAGTCCGTAAAATAATAGCAATATTTCATGGTGTTATCGAAGCCTTTGCTTCAGTCTCAGACGATGGTCGTTTACGTCCGCGTGCACCCTCTACACTGCTCGACAAAGTACCATCCGTGCCCGTTCGCAAAACGCTGGCGGTACAAGTAAGTTCTGAGGAGATTTATCGGCTGAATTGCCGGTGAACACCTGTTGACCGCTAGACCCTCATGACGGTGTTTCGACGGGCGGAGCGTTGCCCGGTCCAACGCCACTGTCTACGGCCACGGTCAACCTTGTCCGTTAGTGGTCGTATCGGCAGGAAGCGGCCGGTCCGAACCTTGGTGCCGCGCGTCGACAGAGGAGATCCAAGCGCTGACGAGATTTCTGAGGATTGGCGTCTGCCGCCTATCGCAGTCCGGGGTATTCGGGAAGCGGCTGCTGTCCCGGCGATGGCAAACCCCGCCCGTTCGGTGAAGTTGTCACCCCAATCGGACGTAGGGCAAACGGACGACGCGTTCAGGCGAGAGAGGTAATCTGTCATAGCTGTCCGAAGTTATGGATTGGCTAAGCCATGATGGTCCTTCCGGTTCTGCATCGTGAATTGAACAGAGTAGAAGGAATCGTGAATCTGATCGGACGGATAAAGTCGGACGCGAAGTTTCGCAGGAAAATCGACGCCACGTTTGCCCGCCCGGTGCGCGATGCGGGCAGAGCCCGACTGGCGGATCCTCCTCAGCCGTCGTCGCGAAGCGGTACCGTGTACCGGCCTGGTCGTGTCGGAACGGCGTTCGACTATGTGATTCGACTGGTTTTACGCCATCGAAATCCGGACGCTGACGCATCCGAGGTTCCCTGGGTGGCCGAACGTGCTCTCGTGAAGAGAGAATTGAAGCTGGATGTCCGGAACGGTGAAGAAACTCGCGACGAAATACGACATGCGCTGCGCGACGGATACCGATGGAGGGTATCGGAGGCAGGGCTCGACTGCATGTCGGTGAACTCTGGGCTCTCTCATCCGGACAATCCCTGGCTACGCAATATGGAAAAACCGGGCCCTCGGGCAGCGCATTGTATGGGTAACCTCAAGGTACATGACAGATGGTTGGCGCAGTGCTTGCGCGAGAACATGACGTTTGAGGAGATAGTTGAGGCACTCTTCGTGAGTCTTTGCGAACACCGGCAGCGGATTTCTGTTTATCGTGCGGCAATCATGGATGCTCGCAGACTTGGTGAGCGCTTTGTGCGCACCGGGAACTTTTCCGCCCGTATCGCGGAACTGCTGCTGAAAGTGTCCAACTTGGACCTGCTCTACCGCCCGAGTGGCGCCAATTTTCTCCCGCCCGATGTGGACCGTGTCTTTGTGGAGGCGATCCCGAAAGAGGAAGTCCTCGATCTGCTGACGTTGTACAGGGCCATTCCCGATGATTTGTTTCGTGGCGAGAGCATCTGGTTGAACCCGGACCTCTCCGTACTGAACAAGGAAATCCGTCCGGAGCCGCGCGGGTTGGTGGCCGGCGGTGTCAAAGCAGATGCAGACTTGATCGTGGACGATCTGCTGATTGACATAAAGACCACGGGGGATCGGATAACACCGACGCTGCCGCTGCAGGACTTCTGTCAGTTGATGAGCTACTTTGCGCTCACGGAGCTTGCCGGCACGCATCGGATCCGTAGGTTGGGCGTCTACTATGCCCGCTACGGATATCTGTTGGAGTTCCCGGTTCCGCGTGCGCGTCCGGGATCTGGCGTTCGCTCCGCTTTTTTGGAGTGGTTCAGGAAGACGATGGGAATTGACAAGCGGCGCGTACCGAGATTCAACCTGAAGCCTGCATTACCGATACTTCCGTAGCGCTGTTGCCGAAACTAGGCAGAAGACCGACTGCCTGCCAAAGCTGACGGCGGCAGGTTAACTGGATGTCCAAATGACAGCAAATCTTCGTGTGGGCGATTCTGTTAAGAAACGATTAAGGTTTCAGATTGTAGGTGAAATTGTGACTTGTGGATATTCAATCGCAACGAAGCGGATCATGTATCACTAGAAATGGCTAGGGACCAAGTCAATTAATTCACAGAGTGTATTCAACTATCTGTCAGTGGTCTGCGTTACGGTCTACCGCGACCGAGAGTGTACCGGCCTGGAGCGCGAGAAGGACAAGAGGTTGCATCAATGGACATAAATTGGGGTTCGATCCGTCCGTTGAACGGGCAACGGCAGAAGGGATTCGAGGAACTGTGTGCACAGTTGGCGCGTGCTGAAGTTGGTGTCGGCGCACGCTTCGTACGTAAGGGCGATCCCGACGCAGGTGTCGAATGCTATGCCGAATACGAAGACGGTACTCAGTGCGGCTGGCAGGCGAAGTACTTCCATAAGTTGGAAGAGAGTCAATGGCGTCAGATTGACCGCTCGGTAAAAAATGCGATTCAAAAGCATCCGCAGCTACGGCGTTATGTCGTCTGCCTGCCGAAGGATCTGGCGGAGGGGAATAGAGAAGACCAGGAGTCGGCCCGGGACAAGTGGAACAGGCGTGTCGCAAGGTGGGAAGAG